>DASQSS010000058.1:0-7590 GCA_035642255.1 Ktedonobacterales bacterium
GTCGTGGCTGCGCCAAGCATTACACTCCCCGCGACGGCGACGCATCATGAGTTCCAGCTGCTCAATACCAATGAATTGCTGCAAAACGAGCCGTTCGCCTATGATGGCGCGGTCGGCGTCAAGACGGGATTCACTGGTCCAGCGGGCTATTGCCTGGTCTTCATGGCGAAGCGTCCCAGCGGTGTGCTGATCGGCGCGATCCTGGGAGAGCCGACATACAATGGCCGTTTCACCGACGCGGCCGCCCTGCTCAACTGGGAATACAACCAGCTTTCGCCAACGCCAACGCCGACCGCGACGGCGTCGCCAACCGCTACGGCATCGCCCACACCCTGATGATGCGGCGCTCAGGGCAGAACGAAGCGCAGTCGCTGGAAGTCGCGCCGGAGCGCGCGAACGTCGCGCCAGATAGCATCAACTGGGCGGCGATCGAGCAGACGATCGGCGACGAGTCCGGCGATGATGTGCATTTCGTTTGGACCCATGCCCCAGCGTGTCACCTCCTGCACGCCGAATCGCACGCCATTGTAGTCGCCGGGGATCTGGTCGCCCGGTAAGCCGATGCCACTTGAGTGGATAGCGCAGCGCGCGAGACGACGGGCGGCATGGTCGCCGCCACCAAAGGGCAGCGCGTCGAGCGCGACATGGTGGGTCGTGGTAAAGCCATGCGGCGCGGCTACGACGGGAAGTCCATGCTCGGCCAGCGCGCGAGCGAGCGTGCGCCCATTCTCCAGCATAGCGGTGACGTAGCCCACGCCGTAGGCGCTGAAGCCCGCCAGCGAGACGGCCAGCGCGGCTACCCGTCCATCATCGAAGTTCGCGGTCAGGCCGGGGTAAGCGATGCGCTCAATGCGCTCAGCGATCTCGGCGTCGTTGGTCAGCAGCATGCCGCCTGATGGGCCTCCCAGCGACTTGTACGTCGAGAACGTCACGACATGCGCGCCTTCATCCAGTGGACTCTGAAACTGGGGGCGCGCCTGTGTAGTAATCAGCGCGGAGACATGGGCGGCGTCATACATGAGCGAGGCGCCCACCTCATCGGCGATGGCCCGCGCTTCGCGCACGGGATATGGGAAGAGCACGAGACTGCCCCCCAGCAGGATGATGCGGGGGCGCTCGCGCCGCGCTACTTCGGCCAGCCCCTCGACATCCACCTCCATCTGTTCAGCGTTCCAGGGGATATCGACGATGCGCAAGCCATAGAGCCCGGCGGCGCCTGTTTCGCGATGCGTGGCGTGGCCAGCGGCGCTGGTTGGCAGCGCGAGCAGCGTATCGCCCGGCTTGGCAAGCGCCATGAAGGCGTAGAGGTTGGCGAGCGAGCCACTCGCTACGCGATACTCGATAAACGGCGCGCCAAAGACGTTGCGCGCGAAGGCGAGGCACGCCATCTCGATGGCCTCGGCGTCTTCCAGTCCCGTCTCATACTTCGCCCCGGGATGACCAAGGCTGGGGCGGCTGCTCAGTCCGCCACCCATGAGCGCGCTGGCTCTGGGGTCCATGACGTTTGTGCCAGCGTACAGCACGACTGATTCATTGTCGTAGTGTTTGTCGCTGCGGCGCGCGTACGCCGCCACCTGCTCGGCGCCCAGACCTGGCGAGAGACTGTCGAACAAGTTGACCAGCTGCTCCACGCGCGTCGCCTCGGTTTCCGTGAGCCAAGGCCGCAAGTCGCGCTCTCCCATAGCCCCTCACCTCCGCCAGCGGGTATCCCTGTCGCGACAATCGCACGTCTCACTGTACCATCATTCGCCGCGCACGCAGACAAACCGCGGAAATGGAGGCCCAGTTGGCGCGGCCCGACTCGCCCCCGCTCATCAGGCATGTTCTCGACTGCTCGCACGGTGTGCGAACCTTCACGTATTTCGTAGGGGCATGGCACATGTTATGCGGAATCAGGTCTCACTAACACACAGTTCACTCGACTTCTTCCACCGTCCCGTGGTGGAGCGCCATCTCAAGGAGAGACGACACTATGGACTTTGAAGACTTTCTCGAACCGGAAGTAGGGGTCGCCGCTGCAGTCGTCGCAGTTGTCGCCTCACCACAAGTGCGGCATGTCGTGCGGCGTGGCGCCGTGCTCGGTCTGGCCGGGGTGCTGATGGCGGGCGACGCTGTCACCTCGTTTGCGCGTGGCATTAGTCATGGCGCGTCAGCGGCCACCAACGGGTCCTCCGCGCCGTCCAACACGACCTCGACAGTCCCGACGGTGGACGCGTCAGTGACGAGCGAACAGGTTGAGTATCCCGAGGGCGAGGGAGCGAACATCTAATGGCGGACGATACTCAGCGCTCCAATGATGCGTCAGCCACGCGCCGCGCCGATGAAGCGCTCGATCACGCGGGTCAGCGGCTCGGCATGTTTGCGGTACAGGCGCGTCAGCGTCTGCAGGCGCTCGCGATGCAGAGCGCCCAGGCGGCGCAAGGCGCAGTCAACCGCACGTCGGAGGCGATGAGCCACACCACAGCGGGCGGGAACGACGCGGGCGGCGCGGCCCAGGCGAATGACGCGCACGCGTCCGGCGAGGCGCCCCCACCTATGGAGCGCGCCGAAGAGCTAGTGGATGTCGCGGGCCAGCGGCTCAGCGTGCTGGGCCAGGCTGCCAATCAGCGGCTGCAGGTGCTCTTCGCCTATCTCAAGGAAGAGGGCGAAGATATCTGGGCGGAGGCGCAGACCATACGGCGCCCAGTTGCATCCGAGGATCAGACGACGACGCAGCCGTAGCGGTTGATCGCACATCCATTGCCTCCTCAGACGACGGGCCGTAACCTGTCAGTCTCTCACTATGTCCGTTTCGGGCCACGGTGAGAGACTGACGCCTCATCGCAGTAGCACGATGCTGACAGAGCAGGAGTCTCAGAACCATGGTGACCGCGCCAGTCAACCCCGAGCCGCAAACACCTGTCATTGTTCACCGTCTCCCAGGACGGACCCGTGTCCATCTGCCACTGTGGACGGGGAAGGAGCCGCGACGGGTTGCTCAGCGGCTACGTGCGCTGCCAGGCGTCACCAGAGCCGAGGCGAGTGCGCTCACAAAGAACGCATTGCTCCAGTTTGATCCCGCGCTGGTCTCTGAGGCCGAACTGTTAGCGAAGATCAACGCGCTGCAGCAGGAGTTCGCGAGCTATCAAGGGCAGGAGGCGTCCTCGCCGCCGACGAACGCCCAACAGCAGGGAGCGACCGTGCGGGCGCGCATCGCCGTGCGCGGCATGGATCGTGACCCGAAAGTCGCGCAGCGGGTGGTCGAGCGGCTCCCGCAGACGCCGGGTGTCCGCGCGAAGGCCAGCCCCCTGACAGGTCGCGTGCTCGTTGAATTTTCAAGGGGTGTCAGCGACCTCGACGACCTCGTGGCCCAGGTCTCTGATGTCGAGCTACCCGACACTCCTGGTGAAGATCGGCCGGCTGACCCACTCGACCCGAAGCCCGTCATTCAGAGCGCCCTGCGCGTCGTCGGCTCGGCGCTGGGTCTAAGCCTCGTCGGCTTGCAACAGCTTCCCGGTTTCCAGCAACCGCTCGTAGACCCGAATCTCCCCGCGACGGTTAGCGGCGTCATCAGCATTTTGCGCGGCTTTCCATTTGTGCGCAACGGACTTCGGAGACTGCTCGGGCAAGACTATGCGGACATTCTCCTGACTGCGCCAAATATCGCCGCGCAGGCGCTCGCAGGGAGCCCACTCGGTCTGGCTGTCTCGGGAGCCGAGTCAGTGCGGCTGCTGACTGAGGCGCGCGCACGCCAGGCGGCGTGGCGTAGCTATGCTGAGCGTCTCTCAGACGCGGTTGACGATGCGCCAGGCTCGGTCATTCGATTGGAGTCCGGCGAGCGGGCGCCACGAACCGCTCAGGTGATCGCTGGTGTCGGCACATGCATGCAGCGGAGCGGCGCGCCACTCGCACTCTCGCCAGGACAGCT
Organism: Ktedonobacterales bacterium; assembly: GCA_035642255.1. Classification (GTDB taxonomy): domain Bacteria; phylum Chloroflexota; class Ktedonobacteria; order Ktedonobacterales; family JADMIN01; genus JAKAIY01. The sequence continues at coordinate 3,908 of DASQSS010000058.1, forward strand.
TGTTCCCGCGGGCGCTCGCGTGTATGGCGGTCCTTTTACCCTGGAACTGCGCGCAGGTCCGGCATTTGAGCCTCAAACGCGCCCCGCGCCTTCGCGCCCTACCCTCTACGATCGCTACGTGGAGTGGCTCAGCCCGATCTCCGTTGGCTATGCGCTGGTCACGGCTGGACTCACATTGTCGGTGAGCCGAACGTTCGCGGCGCTGTTGCTGGTTAGTCCGCGCACGGCAGTCATCGGGATGGAGGCCGCGGATCTTGACGTCGCTGCGCGTGTGGTGCGCGCCGGGATCACCATTGTCGGGACACGCCCTGAACGCTCCATCCGTCGGCCTGACCTGCTCCTGCTGGATGGGCCGCGTCTCATCACAACGGGCTATGAGGTCACAAATGCGCTTGCGCTCAGCGCCGAGATGGACACGCACGATGTGCTTGCATGCGCGGGCGCAATCGCCTCGGCTGTGCGCTCACCCTGGGGCGGAGCGTTTCGCTCAGCTCAGAGCGACACAGCGGAAAACGGACATTTCGACGGCCACACAGCGACGGCAGACCTGAATGGTGTCCGCTACTCGCTGGAGCCTATCAGCGATTGGAGCCAGACGCCCGAGGCGGCGCCAATACGTCAGCGGGGTGACCACGCGCTGGAGCTACGTCGCGCGGGCGAGTCGCGCCCACTAGGAATCATCGCGCTGCGGCCCCGGCTGATGTCTGAGGTGAGTGAACTGGTCGAAATGTGCCAGCGGGCGCGCGTCGAGTTGCTGTTGCTTCCCGGTGGCGATGAGGTGGTAGCGCGTGGCATCGCGCGCCGCGCAGGCATTGGCGTGCTCGATCATGACGATGCGCTCCAGGAAATACGCTCCCGACAGGCGCGTGGCGACTATGTCGCCTACGTCTCTGATGGCGCCCATGCCGCCGCGGCCTTCGACGCCTGCGACCTCGCCATCGGTCTGACTACTGCGCACACGCCTCTGCCTGCGCGCGCGGATGTGCTGGCGTTTGAGCTGGGCGGCATCTCAGCGCTCGTGCGCGCTGGGGTCGACCGCGAACGAGCGGTGCGGGACGCCGTGGGGTTCTCGATCGCCGCCAATCTCTTCGGCGCTGTTTGGGGCTTCCGAGGACAACCAGGCATCGTGCGCGCCTCGCAGGGCGTCTATGTGACCGCGCTGGCCGCGCTGGCCGATGGCTGGCTGCGGCTGCGCGGCGGTGATCGTCCACGGTCAGCGCTCGCCACGCTCACCGACCCACGTCCCGAGCGCTGGGGACAGCGTTCAGTGGCGGATACGCTTGATGCGCTCAGTACCACCGAGCAGGGTCTCACTAGCGAGGAGGCCGCCGCCCGACAGCGAGGTAGCGCGCCCGTCTCGCGCCCGCATAGCGTGCTCAGCGCAGCGACAGAACAACTACGCTCGCCGCTCACCGCGATTCTTGGCGTCGGCGCGGGCCTGTCGCTCGTGCTCGGCGCTCCGGCGGATGTCGCCATCATTGCCGCGACGATTGCCGCCAACGTAGCCGTCGGCGTCTGGCAAGAGCGCAAAGCTGATCAGGTCTCCAAGGCGCTAGAGCGTCTGAGCGCGGCGTCGGCGCGCGTATTGCGCGACGGCGCCCCACAGCGCGTGCCCGCGACGGAGGTCGTCCCAGTGGACATTCTGTTGCTCGGCTCAGGTGACCGTGTTACAGCGGATGCCCGGCTGATCGAGGCGCAGCCGCTCGAAGTCGATGAGGCCGCGCTGACAGGCGAATCACTGCCCGCGCTGAAAACACCCGTGGGCGGGAGTGACGCGAGCCGGGTGTTGCTCGATGGCAGCGATGTTATTTCGGGAGCGGGGCGCGCGGTCGCCTTCGCTGTGGGTCGCAACACCCGCATGGGTACGATCACGGCTGCGCTCAGCACAGACGAAACCAAGCAAAGTCCGCTCAATGCGCGATTGAGCCAGCTCCTCGGGCAGGTGGCTCCGTTGGCGATTGGAGGCGGCGCCATCGTCGTCGCGTCGGGCTTCTTGCGCACGCGCTCGCTCGTTCCGCAACTTGCTATCGGCGCGGCTATCGCGCTGACTGCTGTGCCCGAGGGCTTGCCGCTGCTGACACAGGTATCTGAGGCGGGTGTCGCGCGGCGGCTGGCTGAGAGGCATGCGGTGGTGCGTCGCCTGCCGTCCGTGGAGTCACTTGGGCGTGTGGACATCGTCTGCTCCGATAAGACTGGCACGTTGACGGAAGGCAAGCTTGCGCTGCGGCTGATCGCCGATACCTCGGACCAGCGTCAGCTACCCGACGACCACCTGCCAGTTTCGCTACGTGATGTGCTGCTGGCTGCGGCATTGGCCAGTCCAAACCCCGACGCGCCCGACGCATCTTCGCATCCGACCGACATCGCTGTGATCAGCGCCGCCGAGGAAGCGGGCGTAGGCCAGCGACTGCGTGAGAAGCGCGAGAGTGAGACGCCCTTTGACCCGATGCTCGGCTACCATGCGACGAAGGTAAACGGACGCCTCTATGTCAAAGGCGCGCCGGAGGTTATCATTCCGCGCTGTGTCAGCAAGCGCGTCAATGACCACGACGCGCGCGTCGGCGCGATCGGCCGCCAGCGCCTGCTCGAACGCGCGCAGCGTTTCGCTGAGCAGGGGCTACGAGTACTGGTGGTAGCCGAAGGGTCCGGCGAAAGCTCGCCCGATGACCCGCAGGATCTTACCGCGCTGGGCTTCCTTGGGATCAAAGACCCGCTGAAGGGCGCTGCCCGCGCAGCCGTGCGACGATGCCGTGAGGCTGGCGTCAAGGTGATGATGCTCACTGGCGATCATCCCGCGACGGCAGCCGCCATCGCCCGCGAGGCTGGCCTGCTCGATGGTCCGGAGGCGGGTGAATTGCTCACAGGCGCGGAGATCGCCGAGCTGCAGAATGGCGAGCTAGACGCCAGGCTGGAGCGTGCGACGGTGATTGCCCGCGCCACGCCACTTGATAAGCTGCGCATCATCGAAAGCCTTCAGCGGCATGGACATGTGGTGGCTATGACGGGCGATGGCGTCAATGACGCGCCCGCGCTGCGGCTGGCGGATGTCGGCGTCGCGATGGGCGTGGGTGGCGCCGAGGTCGCGCGCCAGACCGCTGATGTCGTGATCGCCGACGACAACTTCGCCACTCTGGTAGATACGTTCGTCGAAGGGCGGAGCTTCTGGCGCAACATTCGCCGCGCCATTGGCTTACTGCTCGGCGGCAACCTGGGTGAGCTGGGGATGGTCGTCGGCGCAACGGCGCTGGGCTTCGCGTCGCCCCTGACAGCGCGACAGGCGCTGGTCGTCAACGCGATAACCGACATCCTCCCCGGGCTGGCCATCGGCCTGCAGCAGCCAGAGACGCGGCGACTCTCAGAACTGGCGCGTGAAGGCGCGTCGGCGCTTGACAAGCCACTCTGGTACGAAGTCGGTCGGCGTGGCGCGTTGACCGGGGCTCCATCGTTGCTCGCCTATCTCGCGGCGCTGCGACTCGGCGGATTGCCGCAAGCCCGCGCCGTGGCGTTCGCCAGTGTCGTTGGTACCCAGCTCGTCCAAACGCTCGACATGGGATGGTCAAATGGCAAGTTTTCGACCCCGGTGCTGGGCTCTGTGGCAGGCTCCGCAGGCATGATGGCGCTAGCGCTTGGTGTGCCGAGCGCACGGGCGTTCCTGGGGCTTGCCATTCCTTCGCCCGCCAGCT
>DASQSS010000059.1:0-16034 GCA_035642255.1 Ktedonobacterales bacterium
CATCACCGCGACATGGCGCGCCAGCTCCTCACGCGACATCCGGCGGATATCCCGCCCGTCGACCAGCACACGTCCGTCTTGCGGCCTGAGCGCGCCTGAGATCAGCTTGAGCAGGGTGGATTTGCCCGCGCCATTGGGACCGAGCAACCCAGCCATCTCGCCGCGCGCCACCTTCAGCGAGACATCGCGCGCGATCAGGTCAGCGCGACGCGCCAGCGCGCCCGACGTTGGTCCATAAGCAAAGGTGACGCCCTCCAGGGCAAGCGCCATTGGACGGGCGAGGAATTGCTCGTCAGACATCGGGTCTCTCCCGCTACCAACGATAGCGTTGACCAACGTAGCGCAACAGCCACAGGAAGAAGGGTCCGCCGACGAGCGCCGTGACGACGCCGAGTGGCAGCTCAGAAGGCGCGACGACGGTGCGCGCCAGCAGATCGGCGAGCGTGACAAAGACCGCGCCGCCCAACGCTGACGCGGCCACTAGCGGGCGTCCGCGCGGCCCCAGCAGCAGACGGCAGACATGTGGGGCCACAAGCCCAACGAATCCCACCAACCCACCAATCGTCACCGAGGCCGCCACCAGCAGAGAGGCCACTCCCACGATCAACGCCTTGCGCCGCTCCACTGGCACGCCCAGATGCGCAGCCATCTCTTCACCAACCGCAAAGGCGTCAAGCGTTGGCGCCAGCCAGAGCGCGATCATAAGGCCTACCGCCAAGAGAACAGCCACAATCCAGAGCTGCGTCCATGACTCTACGTCAATAGCGCCGGAGAACCAGAAATAGAGCACGCCAAAATGCTGAGTAAGCGACGTCTCCAGCACGATCAGAATTGTTTGCGCCGCTGTGAGTAGAGCGCCTACCGCGACACCAGCTAATAGCAACGTTACCACAGGCGCGCGCCCGCCGCGCGACGCCAGGCTATAGACAAGCATTACTGAGAGCAGCGCCCCGACGAAAGCCATCAACGCGACCAGACTGAAGCCAAACCACTCGACTGTCACGGCGCTGGTGATGACCAACGCGACAACCGCGCCAAGCGCCGCTCCTGAGGATGTGCCCAGCAGCAGCGGGTCTGCCAGAGGATTGCGCAATAGCCCCTGAAACAGCGCGCCCGCGGCGCCGAGCGCCGCGCCGACGAGCGCGGCGCCCAGAGCGCGAGGCAGACGCACCTGCATCAGAATCAGGTCATCCGCGGCTGGCCAACGCGGCGGCGCCCACCACAGCCCCAGGTGCCGCAGCACGATCTCGAGCGTGGTCAGCGGCGCAATCGCCACCGTCCCCTGAAGGGTCGCCAGCGCTAACGTCAGTAGCAAGGCAAGCGCCAACCCCACGATCGCCAGTGTCGCGCGCCCGCGTCGGACGGGGGCCACAGCGGATGCGTCCGGGACTGCGCTCGCCTGCTGCGGCCGCTCCGCATCCCGCGCCTCTCGCTCCGCGTCACTAACGGAGCCAGCGGCTGGTAGCTCATGCGACGCCCGCGCCATGCGCGCCTCCTTCTCTACCTGCTGCGCCCTGCGCCTGCCGCACCTGCTGTACCTGGGGCGCCGCTCCTCCGCCGATACTAATGGGGGAGCGGCGTGATCAGGCGTGATCAGGCGCGCGCAGTCAGCGCGCAGTCAGCGCTACGGGAACAGCGTCGGGTGTAGATCCTTCGCGAGCGCATTCAGCCCATCGATGATGCGCGGGCCGGGTCGCTGGGTGAGATTAGCGTCAATGCTGTAGATCGCGCCGGACTTGACCGCCGCGATGTCGCTCCATCCGGGACGCGCCGCCACCTGAGCCGCTGTGTCGCCATCGGTCAGGATGATGACCTGTGGGTTCGCCGCGATGATCGCCTCATTGTTCACAGCGGGATAGCCCGCGCCTGAGCTGTCGCTATGGAAGACATTCACGCCGCCCGCGTCGCTGATCAACTCATCGCCAAACGAGCCGCCACCAAAGACGTAGGTTGGGCCATTGCCATAGAACAGCTCCATATAGACGGTGGGCTTCTGCGCCGAGGCGACCTTGGCCTTCACGCTATCGATGCGCTGCCGCATGCTGCTGGCGAGCGCATTCGCGGCGCTCTCGGCATGGGTGATCTGTCCGATCAGACGAATCTCGTTGATCGAGCCATCCAGGGCGAGCGCGGGCAGATCGTAGACGGTGATGTGCGCGGCCATCAGCTGTGTATCCGCATGGCTGATGCTGGAGTTGGTCTCGTGGCCGTAGCTCAACACGAGATCGGGCTTCAGCACGATGATCTGCTCGATATTGGCTGTGCTGTTGACGTCCGTCACCTTTGGCTTGGCGGCCATGGCGGCTGGATAGTCGGTGTAGTAGTCGACGCCGACGACATCGGTTTGCTCGTGCAGCGCGCCGAGGATCTCACTATCCACTGGCGTGAGCGAGACGATGCGCTGCGGCGCTTTGGTGGGGATGGCGATGGCTGTGCCATTCGCATCTTTGGTGAGCAGGGGCTTCTCCGGCCCCGACGAAGTGGCGGCGCTCGGCGCGCAGGCGCCCAGCGCGAGCGCGGAGACGAGCATAAGGGCGAGTCCGCTGGTCAGCGCCAGCGTAGGGAGGCGCGGGATACGCATGAAAATCAGGATTCCTCCAGGGGTCCGTAGCGCGATCTGCGCCGTGATCCGCTCCACGTTTCCCCTTGGGCAAGGGCATGAGACGCCCTCGCAACGAACCGCATAGTGGTACGCCGTCTACTGGCTCGCATGACTCACATGGCTCACACGCGATGCGCGACAAACACAAGCGCCCTCTTCTCTGGCGTACAGAGAGAGGGCGCAGCGCATAGTGTATGAAGACGACGCTGCTCTCTCCTCTTGGCGCGAAGGACTGAGCATTCCCCGTCAGGTCGGTCTCCTGGCTTCCGGTCTCGCGGCCTGAGCGCGCATCCCCTCGTGGCAGATGGCGCGATGGCGCGAGCGACTGCTCCAGAGCCTTCCCATCGGTCGCCCCGACAGTGGTCTCATCCTCACGCGCATCTCTCAGAAGATGTAGGCGCAGGATGATGAGGAGCAGCGTTTCCCGGTTACAGTGGCGCGTCCGCATCGGCATTTCACCGATTTCCCTGGCGTTTCCCTCGCGCGGCGAGGGTCGCCACCTCACGGGTTCTCGTTATGCGGTTGTACAGGAGGCAGTATAGCGAGCGGCATGGGCGCGCGTCAAGCGAACGCGAGTGGGTCGGTTGGTCGGTGAAGTACTACAGCGTGGCCGCGCGGAGCGTCCTCATCCGTTGAGGGTAGTGAGTTGTGTAGCGGCGAGACGCCTGTGGGCTGGCGCGCGTCTCGCATTCGGGAGGAGCGGTGTATGGGCAGGAGCGAGGTAGCGGGGGCCTTGCGGGCAGCGCCAGCCGACGCCGCGAGGCGGGAGCCCCAAAGATCGCGCGCATGGCGGTATCTGCGCGACCATCGCTGGCTCCTCGTGACGGTCGTGGGCGCGCTCGCCATCCTCCTGATCTTCTCGCGGCGGCCTGATGCCCTGCTGAACCCACAATTTGACGGGGAAGACGGCGCGTACTTCTACAGCCAGGCCTACAACCTCGGACCACTCCAGGCGTTCCCGCTGCCGGTCGCGGGCTACCTCATGCTGAATGGGCGCATCGCGGCGTTGATCGCGCTGCCATTCCCACTCGCCTGGGGCCCTCTGATCTTCAACCTGCTCGCCATCGTGATTCAGGCGGCGCCTGCGCTCTTCCTCCTGTCGCGCCGGTTCGATCATCTCATTCCCAACTGGTACGCGCGTGGCGCGATAGTCTTTCTCTATCTCGCTATTCCCAACTCCTCCGAGCTAGACGCCTCCATCACCTACTCACAGTGGCATCTGGCGCTGCTGGCCTTTCTGGTGGTCATCGCCGCGCCACCGCTCACGCGGCGTTGGAAGGTCTTCGATGGGGCCGTCGTCGCGCTCACAGGACTGAGCGGGCCATTCTGCCTCTTCCTGGCGCCGATCATCGCGCTACGCTGGCTGCGCACGCGGGCGCCCGCCCTGCCCTGGCTACTCGGAATCGACCTGCTGACCTGTGGCGCGCAAGCCGTGACGCTGCTGGCGAATATCTCATCGGGCCGCGCGCATGTGGCGCTCGGCGCTAATGTCGTGGAGCTTGCGCGCATCATCGTTGGGCAGATCGTTCTGGCGTCGACCTTCAGCATGAAGGGCTACGCCATCGTGAGCGTGAGCGGCTGGTGGGCATCGGGGTGGTTCCCTCCGCTGCTGCTGCTCGCGGCGGGCGCATACGTCGGCGTCGCGCTGCGCCGCGCGCCACAGGAGTTGCGGCTCCTCTGGCTGTATGGCGCGCTCATCTTCGCCGCAGCGCTGTTCTCGCCCGTCACAGGTGGCCCGTGGACGTACTGGGAGCGCCTGGCGCATCCGTTTGTGAATCTGCGCTATGTGTTCACGCTGATCGTGGCATGGCTCGTGACGCTCGTCTGGATGATGAGCGCGCGTCCGGGGCCGCTGCTGCGCCGCGTGACACTGCTGCTGCTCGCGTTCACCTGCCTGGTGGCGATTCCCGTGGACTGGGTCTATCCACCTTTCGCGGATTATCACTACCAGGCCTATGTCCAGCGGTTCGAGCGGCTGCCACCGGGAGGCCACCTCACGACGCGACTGAATCCCGGCAACTGGACGATGACGCTGATCAAGCGCTGAGGGCGGTTTCATAACGGGTAGTCGCGGCCATACAACATGCGACGTCGTTTTGGCAGTCTGGAGCGGAAAACGCGGAGAGGCCGCATCCCGTGGGATACAGCCTCTCACGCACTCGTTCGCCCTGATGCACGGCGACCTACCGTCGCTGCGCCACGCTCGCCTCGGGAATCTCGAAGGTCACCTCCAGCGCGCCGTTGACCATGCGGGCGACCGTCGCGTCGAGCGGGGCGAGCACCGTGGGCAGCGCGATATTGCGCTTGAAGTTGCCCACCTCAACGATCAGATCATCGCCCTTCTTGACCATCTCGACCTTGCCCATCTCGATGTGCGGCAGCGGCAGACGCAGGATGTACTGATCGCCGCGCTTCACCAGCTCCTGGGTCTGGCCCTTGAAGAAGACCTGTGTGGGGTCCTGGTCGCCCCAGATATCGGCCCCCAACTGCGCCAGCGCGGCGACCCCGATCACCTCGCGCGAGCGATGTGGAGCATCCCAGACGGGCAGCGGCGCAAAGGTCTGGTGAATCTGCTGGTAGTAGCCGCGCTGCTGCGCCACCATCTCGCCAAAGACGCCCGGCTGGCTCGCGGGCGCCTCCGCATCGGCCACGCCTGGCAGGATACGATTGCAGAGCACGCTATCAATCGGGTAGCCGTAGAGCGTCAGGTATGTCTCCGCGCGCAGAGCCTCTTTGATGACCATCTTCTCCGGATTCACCACCAGGCGGTAGCTGCTGATCGTGTTGTCGGTGAGGGTCGCCTTGAGCGCCGCCACCTGGACATTGAGCTTGTCGAGCTGCTCGAAGAGGTTGACCCCCGGCAGGAAGCTACGCAGCAGCGGCTTGGCGGCATTGAAAGCGACGTTGCGCCAGCCATTCGCGCGGTTGACATACCAGAGGAACGTCTCTGGCATGCTCAGCAGCCGCACCGTCTCGCCCGTCGGGGCAGCGTCCACCACGACGACATCGAAATTTCCTTCACGCGCCTGACGGTGGATGTTGAGCAGCGCCACGATCTCATCCATCCCCGGAATGAGCGCCATCTCCTCGGCCGCCACATCGTTCGCGCCCTGTTTCTTGAGCGTATTAGTGATGTAGTCCTGCACCTTGCTCCAGCCGTTGCGCATCTCCTCCAGCACGTTGATCTCCTGCGCCCAGAGATTTTCGCTAATCTGCGTCGGCTCGGCTGTAAGCTGGTGGTCGAGCGCGTCGGCCAGACTATGCGCCAGGTCAGTGCTGACGACGAGCGTGCGCTTGCCAAGCTGCGCTGAGCGCGCGGCAGTCGCGGCGGAGAGCGTCGTCTTGCCGACACCGCCTTTGCCAAGATAGAGGATCAATCGCATCCGGGAGGAACCTTTCCGAGAGCCACGAGAGCAGGAAGCGCCACAGGAATCAAAGGAGTCAAAGGGGTCGTGGGAGCCAGGCGAGCAGACCCGCCAGAGCGCAGCCGTTCGCTATGAACGTGCACGGCGCGCCACGACGCGCTACGACGCGCCACGACAGCGTCACATCAACCACGACACCTGAATCTACGAAAAGCCCTGACCTGGGTTGTATGTGCGCGGCCTTGTACGGCCTTGTACGATCTTGTACGATCTTGTATTACCAATGTAACGGGGCGGCTACCTGGGCGCACGCGGCGCCCGTTCTCTCGCATGGCAAGCAATTTCTCGCATGGCTCTCCCTTGATAGAGGGCGACCATCTGCGGCATCATCTGTCAGTCAAAGTTTGCATAGTGATTGATACACGTTTGGCCAATCACATGGCGCGTGGTCAATCACTTGCGTAGGGCGCGTGCGTCTGCCTGCGCAGGCTAAACACGTCAGCGATCCTTCCGCGCGCCACTAGACGAGCAGCAGGCCTACAGGAGATGCCCTCTATGCTTACGCGCAGCCAGGACGGTCCTTATCGTTACACCGCGCCATCCGCGCGTGCGTGTGATGATCCCACGCTGCGCGCTGGTCACCAGGGGCGTGGGACGGCTGGCGCGCTGGACGAGAGCGCCCTGAGCGACGACGCGCCCCTCGACGCGGTCTACAACTACTGCCGCGCGATCACTCGTGAGATCGCGCGCACGTTCTATTACGGCTCGCTCTTTCTGCCAGCCGAGAAGCGTCGCGCGGCCTGGGCGCTCTATGCCTTCTGCCGCATCGCTGATGACATTGTCGACGAGCGCGACCTCTACCCCAACCCGCAGGCCGATCTGGCGCGCTGGCGTGATGCGCTGCTCGGCGCATACGCGGGTCAGCCGCGCGGGCCAGTGATGCGCGCATGGGCGGATACCCTCACACGCTATCCGGTACCCCTGGAGCCCGCGCTCGACCTGCTCAGCGGTGTCGAGATGGACCTGCTTGGCGCTAGCTATGGCAGCTTCGAGGAGTTGCGGCTCTACTGCTATCGCGTGGCGGGCACGGTGGGCCTGTTGATGGCGCCCATCCTGGGGTACCGCGACGAGGCGGCGCTGGCGGCGGCGGTGGACCTGGGCATCGCGATGCAGCTGACCAACATCCTGCGCGACCTGGCTGAAGACGCGGCACGTGGTCGGCTCTACCTGCCAGCCGATGAGCTGGCGGCGTTTGGCTACACACGCGCTGAGCTGGAGCAGGGGCGCATGACGCCGGCCTTCGCCGAGTTGATGCGCTTCCAGATTGTCCGCGCGGAGGAGTATTACCAGCGCGGGCTACGCGGGGCGCGCCTGCTCGACGACGACGCCCAGCTCGCGATCGCCCTCAGCGGCTCGCTCTATCGCGCCATCCTTGGCCGCATCCGCCTGCGCCGCTATGATGTCTTCTCGCAGCGGGTCCATATCTCAACGCCTGGCAAACTGGCGTTGCTCCCCAGCACATGGCTGCGCGTTCGCCTCGGCGCGCTGGGGTAAGACGAGCAGACAGGCTAGCGCTACAATCCATGCGAACCTGCGCGTGAGCGCGACGATTCCGGCGACCATCCCCATACGCAAGGTCAGCCCGAAGAAGGCCAACGGGCGTCCGAGCGCCGCCCGCGCTCGCCTCATCTCGCTGTCGCCATTCCTCCCACCGCCCGCTAGCCCAAAGGGGCCTGTGTATATCTCTGTGGATAACTTCGTGGATAACTCGGCTACATTCGTGGATAGTGGTGGACAAGCGGTTTATGTAGATAGCGTCAGCGCTCGGGCGACGCGGCAAGGCCGAAAACAAGGGTCGCGGGCGGGCGTCGCATCCCCATGCGCCAACCGACTTATCCACATATCCACCAGCCGTGGATGAGAGGTGGATAGCCTGACGTTGCGAAATATGGATAGCTCAGGTACCCTCAAGCGTACCGCTTCGTTTGTTTTCTTCGCAGCCTCCGCGATCCTTCCCAGCGAGAAGGATGCGAACAACGAGAAAACAGCGTCTGGCGCGTGCTATACTGCTAGAATAGACGTTCTAGCGCGCACATCCAGCGCCCGCGATGCGGAGGCGAAACCTCACCCACTCAGGCGTAGCGCCTGAGTCGTACGCTGCCCTGGTGGACCCTGGAGGATAGTGGCGATGGCGATGGCGATGGAGAAGCTGCTCCCGCAGAATGTCGAGGCGGAAGCGGGTGTGCTGGGCAGCCTGCTGATCGACCCCGACGCGATGGCGCAGATCGCGGACTTCCTGCATGCCGACGACTTCTATCGCGAGGCGCACCGCGTCATCTACCAGGCCATCTCTGACCTGTACGAGAATGGCTCCCCAGCCGACCTGATTACGCTGACCGATGAGCTGGGGCGCCGCGGCAAGCTTGAAGAGGTGGGCGGCGCCAGCTATGTCAGCTCGCTCGCCAATCAGGTGCCAACCAGCGCCAACATCGACAGCTACGCGCACATCGTCGAGCGCACCGCGGTCCTGCGGCGGCTGATCCACGCCGCTGGGCAGATCGCAGGCATTGCCTACAACGAGCCGGACGCCAATGTCGCCCTCGATCAGGCGGAGAAGCTGATCTTCAACGTCTCGCAGCGCATCTCGCATGCGGAGTTCGAGCACATCCGCGACACCCTGATGGCGTACCTCGACAAGCTGGGGCAACTCCACTCACGCAAGGGCGACATCGTCGGCGTGGCGACGGGCTTCTCAGACCTCGACAAGATGACGGGCGGCCTCCAGCGCTCCGATCTGATCATCCTGGCGGCTCGTCCCGCAGTCGGCAAAACAGCGCTTGCTCTCTCTGTCGCGCATAACGCGGCGCTGCGCTTCAAGCACGGCATCGCCATCTTCAGTCTGGAGATGAGCGCCGAGCAGCTGATCGCCCGCCTTCTCTCGATGGACGCCGGAGTGGACCAGCAGAAGCTGCGCACGGGCTTCATTGACGACGACGAGTGGGAGCGTATCAGCCAGTCGGTCGGCAATCTCTCCGAGGCGAACATCTACATTGACGACACTCCCGGCATCACGCTGATGGAGATGCGCAGCAAGGCGCGGCGGCTGATGATGGAGCGCGGCTTCGACCTTATCGTTGTGGACTACCTCCAGCTCATGCAGGGAACCGTCAGCGCCAGTGGCCGCAGCAACGAGAACCGTGTGCAGGAAATCTCCGCCATCAGCCGTGGTCTGAAAGAGCTGGCCCGCGAACTGGATGTGCCGGTGCTGGCGCTCTCGCAGCTCTCGCGCGCGGTCGAGAGCCGCACCGACAAGAAGCCACAGCTCAGCGACCTGCGCGAGTCGGGATGTCTCACTGGTGATACCCCGGTCTATCTGCCAGATGAGGGCGTCTATCAACCCATCAAATCGTTAGTAGGACGTGAGGGCGTGCGCGCGTTGGCAATCAACCCTGAGACGTGGAAATTGGAGCCCGCGACAATCACCAACGCCTTTGCCACCGGACACAAGCCAATCTTGCGCCTGACAACCCGTCTAGGTCGCAGTGTCCGCGCGACGGCGAACCACAAGTTCCTGACGGTCTCTGGCTGGCGCCGTCTGGATGAGTTAGTCGCTGGCGACCGCATCGCCGCGCCTCGCACACTCACTGGCCCGACCAAGGCGACGATGACGGGTGAAGAACTGGCGCTGCTCGGGCATATGATTGGGGACGGATGTGCGCTACCGCGCCATACCATCCAATATACCAGCGCCGATATCACGCTCGCGGAAGAAGTGGCTCGCCTCGCCAAGGTGGTTTTTGGCGACGCAATCTCACCACGCGTCTCACAAGAGCGTAGCTGGTATCAGGTCTACCTTTCGAGCGCCGAGCGCCTGACCCGTGGGAAGCGCAACCCTCTGGCGGCATGGCTCGATGACCTCGGTGTTTTCGGCCTCCGCTCATACGAGAAACACATACCAGAAAAGGTATTCGCGCAGCCTGCCTCTGGTATCGCTCGCTTCCTGCGTCACCTGTGGTCGACGGACGGGTGTGTCCATCTGGGAGCGGGCGCAAATCGGACTCCGCGCATCTACTATGCGTCGAGCAGCGAGCGTCTGTCCCGTGATGTGCAAAGTCTGCTCCTGCGGTTAGGCATCAATGCACGCATCGCACGCGTCCCTCAGCAGGCGAAAGGGCGGGACCAATTTCATGTCATCGTGAGCGGTAAACCCGATGTTGAGGCATTCATTGCGCACATTGGGGGGCTGGGTGTCTCCAAGGCTCGCCACGAGGCGACAATCTCGCGAGAGCTTGTCGTTAGCGCAGCCAATACCAATCGCGATGTCATTCCGCATACTGTCTGGCAAGCGCACGCGCTGCCCGCATTGCGCGCGAGCGGATTAACGCATCGAGAGTTTCAGGCTGCGCTCGGTCAAGAATACTGCGGATCCAAGCTCTACCAGCAAAACATGAGCAGAGAGCGAGCGATGCGTGTCGCCACAATTACGCGTTCATCAGAGTTGACTCAGCTTGCCGGGAGCGACATCTACTGGGATGAGATTATCTCCATCGAGCCAGACGGCGAAGATGACGTCTACGATCTGACGGTGGAGGGGCGCCACAACTTTGTAGCGGCGAACATCACTGTTCACAACAGCATTGAGCAGGACGCGGACATCGTGATGTTCATCTATCGCGATGACGTGTACAACCCGGAGAGTGACCGCAAGAACATCGCGGATATCATCATCGCCAAGCATCGTAACGGGCCAGTCGGCATGGTCAGCCTCTATTTCCAGGGAGCGCAGACCCGCTACCGTGACCTCGAGCTTCGCCAGATCGAGCCAGACTACTAATTGGAGGGGACCCCATGCCACCAGCGTTCGCCGGGTTTCCTCCCGGACCGAATCCATACACACCGCTGCCTGACGCCTTCTTCACCTCGGCGCTACCCGAGATCGAGGATATCAACGAGGTCAAGGTGACGCTGCACCTCTTCTGGCTGCTCTACCAGAAGGTCGGCGATCCGCGCTGCGCCAGTGACCGAGAGCTGCTGGCCGATCCGCTGCTGCGGCGGGCGCTGCGGCGTCGCGGCGATCCGCGCCCGTATGAAGAGCGGCTGCGGGCGGCGCTGGAAAGCGCACGGGCGCGTGGCCTGTTGCTGCGCGTGCGCGTCCGTATAGATGACGAGATTGTCACCTGGTATTTCTTCAACACAGAGCGCAGCCGCGCCGCCGTCGCCGATCTCTTACAGGGCGCCGCCTCCCCGGAGACGTTGCTGGAGGTCGAGGGTCCAATCGCCAACGCCGACCTGAGCGAGGGATTGGAGAGCGCCGCGCACAGGCTCTCCGTCGAGATCGAGCGGCCCAACATCTTCACACTCTACGAGCAGAATATTGGTCTGCTCGCTCCACTGGTGGCCGAGGAGTTGCGAGACGCTGGCGAGCGCTATCCGTGGGACTGGATCGAGGCGGCATTTCGCGAGGCGACCCAGCAGAACAAGCGCAAGTGGAGCTATATCCGCGCGATACTGAAACGGTGGGAGACTGATGGGAAGGGAGGCGAGCCGTATGGAGCGCATGGGCGATATTCTCGCTAGGACAGCCCGCAGCCGCGCCCGTCGCGGACGGCTCAACGCAGCCCAGACAACGCAGACAACGCAGACGCCACAGGGTCCGCAGACGCCGCAGACGCCGCAGACGCCACAGCCACGCGTGAAGGCGGACGCTGCGGGACCCTCTGTGCCGCCCACAGCGCCTGCGGAGAGCGGACGTATGGCGCGAGCGACAACGCGCCCACTCTCCAACGCACCCGCGCGTCGAACAGCGCGTGACGTGAGCGCCGCAACTCCGGCTGCTCCGGCGCCCGCATTCACGCCTGATGTCGCGCACCGGACCATCCCAGCCGCCGATGCGCTTGACGCGCTCGAAAGTGAGCGCATTCTGGAGATGCCCAGCCAGCGCGGACTCCCTGCGCCACGCGCCGGGCGCGCTGGACGCGCCTCAGCCCTCCTGGCAGCCGCGACCTATGCGCCCGTGGCCATGTCAGCGGAGCCTCCTGCGCAGCCGCTCCGCCGATCCCAGCGCGGCCGC
The DNA here is from genome assembly GCA_035642255.1 of Ktedonobacterales bacterium. Lineage (GTDB taxonomy): Bacteria > Chloroflexota > Ktedonobacteria > Ktedonobacterales > JADMIN01 > JAKAIY01. Next base: position 12,038 of record DASQSS010000059.1, read on the forward strand.
CTGGCGTCTGATCCGGCGCTCAATGGCGAGGTTGACGCTCAGCGGATGAGCGCTGGCTCCAGTGGAATGCTCTCGCTCGGCGAGGCGGCGAAGAGCTATGTCCGGGCCATCCGTCCGAACCGCGACGCAAACCGCGACGCGAGCCAGACCGCGAATGCGGCGCGACGAACCAGCGCCGCCTCACGTGTCGGCAGCGATGATCCCGACGTCTGCCCGCTGTGTCATGGCGCTGGCTATGTGCGGCTCGATGTGCCAGTGGGCGATCCCTCGTTTGGTCAGGCGGTCGCATGTTCATGTAAAGAGAGGCTGCTCGAAGAGCGTCGGCTCTCTGATCTGCGGCGGATGTCGAGTCTCGACGCCTTCCGCGACAAGACCTTCGCAACCTTCGACACGACGCTGCCGGGCGTGCGCGAGGCGCTGGAGGTCGCGCAGCGCTATGCGGAGGATCCACATGGCTGGCTGGTGCTGAGTGGCGGCTACGGCGTCGGCAAGACTCACCTCGCCGCGGCCATCGCCCACGCGCGGCTCGCCAGCGGACAATCGGTCTTCTTCAGCATTGTGCCTGATCTACTTGACCACTTGCGCGCCGCCTTCGCGCCCAGCAGTGAGATGCCCTACGACGAGTTGTTCGATAAGGTGCGCGAGGCGGGTGTGCTCGTGCTCGACGACCTCGGCGCGGAAAACGCTACCGCCTGGGCAACGGAAAAACTCTTCCAGATCATCAACTACCGCTACAACTACCGCATGCCCACCGTCGTCACCACCAACAACCGTCTGCTCTCACACATGGATGAGCGCATCCGCTCTCGCCTCTCCGATCGCAGCTTCGTGCGCAATGTCGCCATCGAGTCCAACGACTATCGCGAGCGCCACGCGGGACGGCCACACGGCGCGACCAGCCAGCATGGCGCCACGCCACGCGCTACCCGCAACGCCTACCAGCGCTGATCCGCGCGAAACGCATTCAGTGCTTGCGCACGCGCGAGGTCCAGGTCCATCAAAAGAGCCGCTTCCCGGCGTTTCGGGAGCGGCTCTTTTGATGGATGGGGTGGGATGAGCGCCGTGGGCGCGCAGGGTCCTGAGCGCTATTGCCGCTCGGCCTGCTTGCGCATGTGATACTCGTGGACGCCCTTCTTCAGGGTACCGAGCGCCACTGTCGCGCAGGTTGGCCGCGCCATCACGACCTCGCGACCAAGATCGTCCATGAGCGCTTCGAAGGAGAGCTGCTCGATCTCATCCACCGTCATGCCCTGAGTCAGCTCGGTCACATACGACGCCGCCGCCATGCTGATGGTGCAGCCTTGCCCCTCAAATGACACATGCTCGACATGACCGTCGGGCGATATTTTCGCATACATCTCCACCGTATCGGAGCAGCCTGGATTCCCGCCCGTCAGATGGATGTCGGCATCGGGCAAAGGGCCGCGATTACGTGGATTCTGATAGTGGTCTACAAGAAATTCGATGGCTTCCTGGCGGTCCATCGTCATAGGTCATTCGCCTCGCTTTCGCGTCGCGGATGCGGCGCAGTTGTCGGGTGGGCACCAGCGTCTCCACCATCTCTGAGTATACCGCATCCAGCGCATCCAGCGCATCCAGCGCATCCAAGGCAAGCGCGCCGCGCTCACGCCTTCTCGTTCTCCTCCCGCAGCCGACGCGCCAGCAGAGCGCGATGCGCTTCGTTCGTGAAGTCGAACACCTGCTCCTCCTGCTCGGGGCGATCCATCGTGTCATCCCACCAGGTGAATGGATTGCCTATACGAGCGAGCAGGGCTTCGGCGTCACGCGGGAGCACGAAGATGTCGCCCAGCTCCAGCTCCAAGCCATAGCGATTGGCGATGTCGAGCAGACGATCACCCTGGATGGGCGCATAGCCGTCGCGGACGAAGTCATCGAGCAGCGCTGAGAACGCCTGGCGCGCCGCATCCCAGGCGATAGTGAGATCCTCGCGTGCGAAAGCCGCCCGCAACTGCTCCCAGCGCTCCTGCGACTGGTCGCTTCCGCGCTGTGCGGGCGAGACGAGATCTTCGAGCAGACGCCGTACACAATAGCTCACGGCATAGCCGAAATCATCCGCGATGACGTAGTGAGGACCGGAGCCATGCGCCATCGGCAGCGTCTCCAGCACGCATGAGCTGGGGCCAAGTTGGCTATCGAAGTGGTGGACGTCCGGTGACTCCTCACGCTCCCACGCGTGTATATACTCATCCGCAGATCGGGCCATCCACACATACCCCCAATCTGAACGCGAACTGGAAAAACGTCTGCCGCATTCCCACTCGCGCCCCACCCGTACTACCGCGTAGCTACCGCGTAGCTACCGATTAGCGCTATCCTCGCGACCGGAGCGTCTGCCAGGCCAGCGGTTCGCTATTGCCATAACATCAAGTATAGCACCGCGCGCATGGGGCGCTATCCGCACAATCGCGCGGTTACGGAGAAGATTGGCCGGCATAGTAGAAGATCAGATAGCCGTCCCGCATGGTGGAGGCGTAGCCAGCGCAGCGTGGCGCAGCCGATGCGACGCACGCGGCCACCTGCGCGGGAACAGTGGCGGCTTCGTCGCCGCGTGTCACATCAAAGACCCAGGCCGGATGCGGATTGGCAAGGGTGCGACGCATCGCTGGAAGGTAGCGATTGAAGCCAGGCTTGAAGGCGTCATATTGATCTATAACCGCGCAGTTGACCTGCTGCTCGGAGGTGAACACCAGACGCAGGCAGGTCCAGTAACCTGCGTAGAAGTCCGGGCTGTGATGCGACTGCAGGAAGGCGACCAGCCGGGTGTCGCGCTGGCCCATCGGCTGCCCGTAGGTCTGGCGATCGCTCGTGGCGGCCAGCGCATGCGCCGCGCCTGCGCCGTTGATGAGCAAGATGAGCAGCAGCAGAGCGACGCCGAGCGGCGCGCCAAATGTCGCCGTGAGCGACGCCTGGGCGCTAGCGCGCAGCGCCGCCCAGCGCCATGCCACGCGGGCAGCGGCCACCAGCGGCGCGGCCACCAGCGGCGCACAGATGTAGAGGCCAATCAGATAGCGCGCCGACGACGCCGGGAAGGTATACGAGGTTCGGCTTATGAGATATTGGAGCAGAGTCAGCGCGCCGCCGAGCGTCAGCATTAGCCGACCCCACCAGCGCGGATCGAGCGCGGGCAGAGCAGAGGGAACAGGCAGGACGGACGCTGCGCGCCCGGGTTGAGCGTAACGCTGCGCGAAGATGGACGCTGCCGCCACTGGCGCGAAGCGTTGCAGATCACGCGCGAGGGGCAGCGCCGACCAGAGCCACAGTCCGAGCGCGAGCAGCGAGAACGGCGCCGCAAACGCAAGCTCACGCGCCAGCTCCCCCAGCGTGACGGTCATGCCCTGCTGTGGCCAGATTGCGCAGTCGGGGCAGATGGTCGCGCTGCCGAGCGTCTGCGGCAGCCCTACCAGCAGCGTCGCGCCGATCTGCCCCAGCAGCAGCCTCAGCCGCTCGCCAATACCTGGGGCCGCCACCCCGTTATGCGCTTGCGCCAGCGCGACAGCGTGTCGCAGTGTCTGGCCGTGGCTGCCGATATTGGCCCAGATGAACGGCGCCGCGCCAACCCCGAATCCTATAACGCCCAGCGCCACCTCACTCACAGCACGGCCCACCCCCAGCGCGCCGATGCGCCAATCGCGCAGCGCCAGGCAGGCCAGCGCTAGCAGCGCAGCGGCCAGGTACGGCAGGAAGAGGAAGTCGCTCCAGAGCGCCAGCCCAGCCGCCAGCCCAAACGCGACATCGAATGCTAGCGCGCGGCGCCCAGGCGCGACGCCCAGGCGAAGGAAGGCCAGCCAGATGACAAGCGCGCCAAAGAGCAGTGTCTCCTGGGCGCCAGCCCCGGCCTGCAACTCGCGCAGCAGCGCCCACTCGGGTCCCAGCGCCAGAATCGCGACGCTCACCAGCGCCACCGCTGGCGACCAGATGGCGCGCGCGAGAGCATAGATGACCAACAGAAAGGCGCTGAATTCGAGCGTCGTCACGG
>DASQSS010000060.1:0-11824 GCA_035642255.1 Ktedonobacterales bacterium
GGTGTTGTTCTGGCCGGCGAAGATCGCCTCGCTCAGGTCCTTGCCCACCTTCTCCTGATCGATGTCAAAGGCGGCGGTGAATTCGATGTCGCGGATGTGGTAGCCGCCGAGGTTGACATGCATCAAGCCGGGGATGAACGCCTCGTCGGCGGCGTTTTGGTAGTACTCCACGCCCTGGATGAGCGACGACGCGCAGTTGCCCACCCCAATGATCGCGACACGAATCTTGTCTTTACCCATTGTCCTGGTCCCTTCCTTTACGCTGGATCATCCTGGTTCTGGGCCAACCGAGGCGCCGACGCCCCAGTTGGCCCGGATCACTCACGCCAGCTAGTTGCCGTTGTCGGGGCTGCTCGTATCGGCCCCGTTTGAGCCAGTGGCGCCGCTGGAACCCTTCACCTCAGTGGCGAGCATCTGGCCCGCTGACGGCGCCGTTCCCTTGACTGTCACACTCATGCTGGACTGTAGGCTTGCCAGCCCGTTCAGGCCGTCGTCATACTGGGTCGCGCCGGACACCTGGACAGTGACCGAGCCACTCGCGGTGGTCAGTGTGAAGGCTGAGTTGGCGGAATCCACGCTGGCGACGGCGCCGGACACCTCTAGCTCCTGCGCCTGTTCACTCTGCTGATCGTTCTCCTGCAAATCCTCTGGACCGCTCGCATCTGGGCCACTGTCGTTGTCATTGGCGGCGTCCTGCGCGCTTTGCCCGTTCTGCGCATTCTGTGCGCTCTGGGTGACTTCCGGCGTCGCGGTTGGGTCTCCGGACGTTAGCTTGCTCGCCAGCGCGAGCGGTCCGGAGTCGCTCGTCATCCATGCGATGGGGCTGGCGCTTGAGATTTTCGCCTTCGCGGTGGCGGCCAGCGCGACGAGGGCCGCGCAGGCGACGATGATCATCAGAATGCGTGTAATCGAGCGAAACATCGGACTCCTCCTCTTGTGCTTCGTGCTTCTCTCATGTGCCTATCGAGCGTCTATCGGGCATCTATCGTGTTGCTCGCGTGTTGCTCTCGTGTTGCTCATGCGCTTCTCTCATGGTTCATCCGCTGCCGTGTATCAGGAACGCTGCTGGCATGACCCTCCTTCCCGCATGCGTGGCGCTGGCGTTCCAGGGCTCACCGGCGCTATCCCACCTGCGCAAAGGCATAGCTGGCGGCCTGGCGGCGAACACCGGAACGGCTCGCGTCGCGTGTCTCAGCGGAGAACGAGCTATGCGCGTACGCCGAGGCGTTATCCAGGATGTATCGGGCCAGCAGCGCCGCCGCGTTTGGCACGCCCTTGTAGCTGGGGAAGTAGTTGAGGTCGATGACAACGGGACCGTCCGCCCCGAGAATGACATCGAGCCCATACATTCCAAGCCCAAAGACACGGCCACACTTCAGGGCGATCTCGCGCACTTCGCTGCTCACCTCGCAGGGGACGCGGATGGAGCCAGCGGGCGTCTCGATCTTGCGGATAGCGGCGACCGTCTGGCCGATTACCGCGACCTTGATCTCGTCGCCAGGGATGTACTCCTGCGCCAGCAAGGGCTGATCTGGCGTGGGGATGGCCGCTAGCTCATAAGGATTGTGGGCGATGACGACGCCGCGCCCGCGCCCGCCGATGTATGGCTTGACGACCAGCGCCCGCTCTTCGCACAGCGGACGGAGCAGCCCCAGGTCTCCAGTGACCCACGAATGCGGCGTAGGGATGCCAGCGGCTTCGAGCAGGCGCTCCGCGACAATCTTGTCGTGGGCCGCGAGGCATGCGCTGTACGGGTTGAGGATGCGCGCGCCCTGGCTGTGGAGAATGCCAGCCAGGCTCAGCCACAACGCGGTGTGCGACTTGAGGATGTAGAGATCGTGCTGCGCCGTGAACTGGCCAGGGTCCATCACCAGCTCGTTGGCGACGCCAAGCTCTACCTCATGCCCCTGCCGTCGAAGGGTCTCGAACAGCTCCACCAGAACCGGGTTGGGGTTCAAAGTCTCTCGCGTAAACGCAAGCATGAAATAGATCTTCATGGCGGCGCTCCCCTCGTGTCTCGCTCTCCTGGCCCGGCGTGTTCGTTCACGTCGTCCTTATGCCCTGAGTGTGCCGGAAGCGCCCTTCCCAAACCACGGAGAACCCGTAGAGTCACCCGCAGCGTAACCTGTAGAAACTACAGGTCTGGAATCCAGGTAGATGAGGCGAAGCTGAAGCTCAGGCGCGCGAGGTGGGGGCGCGCATGAGGCTGTGGAGCGCGCAGAGAGCGTAACGGTACAGTGGGGGGTAATAAGTGGGGAGGACTGGATGGCCAGCGAGGGTCTGCTGGAGGGCTGAGAGAAGAGGAAGCCCCTGCTATCGGAGGATAGATGGGTAACTGCGCAGTACAGAAGATCACCGAATGATCCTGGTGAACAAGTCATTCACGAGAGCTTGTCAGCATCATCAATCCTGGAAACGGTGGCCAGGTAGATGTCGGGATTTACGGAGAGCGTTGCAGCAGGGTGAGAGTACGCGTTGTACTCAGTGAACTAGTTCGCTCACTTCATCATTGAGCAAAGGACGAAGCACATGGACGAACGAGACGAACGAGACGAACGAGACGAGTCAGAGACCGGTGAACGCTCCTTGCTCGGTCGGCAGGTCGTGGGCGGGACACCTGCTCACGCGGCATCGAAGCCAGAGCAGGAGGACCGGGAGGACCAGGAGGACCAGGAGGACCAGGGAACTGAGTTGGACTCGCCACCACACCGCCACCTGCCCCCAGCGGACCTGCAGGTGCTGCGCCTCGATCACGCGCCTGCCCTGCTTGCGTTCGAGCGGGAGAATCGCGCGTACTTCGCGGCGGCGATTCCGGATCGGGGGGATGCGTTCTTCGCCGAGTTCGACACCCGGCTTGCGCACCTGCTTGCGGGGCTGGCCGCCGGGACGGAGTACCCGCATGTGCTGGTGACCGAGCGCGGCGCGGTGGTGGGGCGGGTGAACCTGACCGACGTGGCAGATGGGTCGGCGGAGCTTGGGTATCGGATCGCGCAGACGGCCGCGGGACAGGGACTGGCCACAGCGGCGGTGCGCCAGGTGTGTGCGCGTGCCGCCACCGTGTATGGACTCAGCAGGCTGCGCGCAAGGGTCACGCTGGACAATCCGGCCTCGCGCACGGTGCTTGAACACAACGGCTTCGTCGCCGTCGGTGCGCTCACGCTCAACGGCAAGCCAGCCCTATCCTACAGCTGCGCGCTGAGGTGACGCGCCACCTGCGTGCCAAGCCGAACGCGCATCTGGGATGGACATCTGGGATGGACATCTGGGATGGACATTTGGGTGAGGTCTTCGCTTGTGAGGAATCGTGCAGTTCTTCATCTTCAAGGGAGGACCCTCTACTGAATAGTAACCGGAGAACGGCGACGCCACGTCAGCCGGAGAGGCCGCGTGGCGTGTTTGGGAGCGCGCTGGATTGTGGGGCAGCGATCTACGGCGTGTGTCCAACCGCGCTGGCGGATGCGGTGACCCGCTCTCCATGCATGGCCCGCTCACCAGCGTGGTAGATGTACTCCGCGAGCAGCTGGGGACCGTCCGGCACACCCATGTAGCTGCCGAATTTGTTCAGATCGACAACGTAGGGCCTTCCCTCGCTCATCACCACATCCAGCCCGTACAGGTCGATGCCAAAAGCGTGGCCGCAGCGCAACGCAATGTCATGTAGCTCGGCTGATGGCTCGAATGGATAGCCGACCTTATCTTCATAGGTGACGATTGGCCACTTGCGCCGAATGCCAAAGATGCGCTCGCCAATGCGGAACAGTTTGTAGTCGAAGCCGTCCGGCCCATCGGGCGCGTGGTAGCGTTGCGCCAGCAGCAGCTCATCTTCAGGCACATTCTCCAGTTCTTCGGCGCGCCGAATCACGGTGACTCCGCGACCTCGCGTGCCACGGTAGGGCTTCACGATCAGCGGTCCGGCGTCGAGCAGTGGAACGAAGTCGTTGATGTGGGTTGTCATGTACGTGTCGGGTACCGGAACTCCGGCGCCTTGAAGCGCGCGCATGACAATGACCTTGTTGCGCAGCATCGAGACGACAGGATAGGGATTCAGCGTGGCGGCTCCGAGCGCATGAAGCGATCCGGCCAGACTCAGGGCTGGCTCTGTGCCAGACTTGAGCAGATACAGATCATGCTCGACATTGACTTGAGAGAGATCGATGAGCTGCTGTTCAGGGTAGATCAGATCGAGAGTCACTCCACGATCTCGTAACAGCTGGACCAACTGCTGCATGTTCGGGTTGAGCCAGTCCGCGATGACGCCGATACGCATTGGCGCCGCTCCTCTCCTCCGGTGTGGCCGCGCAGGCATGCTGTGCGGCGTTGTGGCCTACGCATGTGTCGCGGTTAGTCTGCTGGCGTGGCGGCTCTGACGGCGCGCACGAGGTCCATCGCTGTGTCGAAGCGGTCGTCAGCCTGCCTGGCCAGACAGCGCAACATGACATACTCCAGGGTCGGTGGAATCTCTGGATTGAGCAGCCGGGGAAGCGCGGGCGGACTATAGAGCTGCTCGCGCGTCGCGTTCTCCAGGCGCGTGACGGGATGAGGCAGCACGCCTGTGAGCATCTCATACAGCACGACTCCCAGGGAATACAGGTCGCTGCGCGCGTCCGCCTCCCGGCCGCGGCATAGCTCTGGCGACATGTAGGCAGGGATGCCAAGCAGAGCGCCGCTGCCCAGGGTCATCCCCGCGAGCGTCATCGCGCTTTCTCCTTCCGCCAGTTGGGCAAGCCCGAAATCCGTGACCTTGAGCGTAAAGGTTTCCTCGGCGGTTTCTGGTAGCTCCTCGCTCTCATCCAGCAGCAGATTGCTGGGCAGGATGTCATTGTGGATGACGCCTCGCTCATGGGCATACGCGAGGCCCTCGGCAGCCTGGCAGATCAAATCGGCGGCCAGCGTCACGGGCAGTGGCTCGGCTGGCGGACGCCGGCGCAGCAGTGCGCGTACGGACCCCGCGAGCATCAGCTCCATGCCAATGAAGTACAGTCCGTTCGCGCTGCCAAAGTCGTACATGGTCAGGATGTTGGGATGGCGCAACGACGCCACGGCCCGCATCCTCGCGATATAGCGCTCCGGGAAATCCAGCCCCACGGCGAGGGATGCGCGCAGCACCTTGACGGCTACCCAACCCTTGCCGCTCAGGCGCGCCGCGCGGTAGACATCCCCGGTTGGGCCGCGCCCGATCAGGCTCTCCAGTCGGTACGGGCCGACAGTGCGTCCAGGCAGGTCATTCATCTGACGCCTCCACCGTCAGCCCCGCGAGCGCACGCTCGACGTGGTCGCAATACAACCGCTCGCCGAGCGTGCGCAGCGTAGCGCGCGCGGCGATCAGCTGCCTGGACGCCTGATCCGCAGCCGCACGCGCCACGCCCAGCAGGCCGAAGACATAGCGAACGCGCGCCTCGTGATACGGACATTGCATCGTCTGGCTGAGGCTGAGCGCCTCATTGAGATTATTCTCAGCCTCCTGCCAGCGCCCTTGCCGTATCGCGACCATGCCACCTACTCGCAGCGCTTCGATCAGCGCCAGGCGGTTATGCTCAGCCGCGGCGCGGGATATGCTTTGGGTCGCCAGCTCCCGCGCCTGGGCGACTTCGTCCATCTCCAGATGTGTCCAGGCGAGCAGCGCCGCGATGCTGGGCGCGCCTTCCTCGCCGAAAGTTTGCTCACGTTCGCGCAGCTGCGCTAGCCGCTTGCGGGCGGCCTCCGGGCGCCCTTCGAGGAGGTCACGCTCACTGAGCGCAGCACATGCAGATCGCAGCACATGCAGATCGCCGCTGCGTTCGGCCAGGGTGATCGCTTCCCCCAGTTGGCGCGCGGCGACGCCCCACTGTCCCTCACCGAGCGAGAGGTGACCGAGCCCAAGCAGCGGGTAGGACGACGCCCACGCCAGAGGCGTCTCGCGCATGATCTCAGCCGCGCGCTCGTAGTCCGCCCGCGCCTGCTTCCACTCGCCCATGTAGTAATGGAGCGTGCCTCGATTGCAGGTCAGAAACGCGACCTGAATGAGATCATTGCGCTCCTGCGCGGTGATCAGGGCGCGGTCGATGTACGCCCGGCTCGTGTCGAACGCGCCACGCTGGATATGAGCCATCGCGGCGTGATTGAGCGCGTGCAGGTGGCTGGAGAGGTCTCCGAGCGCCTCCGAGGTTGGGATGACTTCCTCCAGCGACGCCAGCGCATCCTCCGGACTTCCCAGTGTCAGCAGCGCGGTGGTGCGCCATTGTTCAGCCTGCACGAGGAGGATGTCATTGCCGAGCGCTTGCGCCAGGGTGAGCGCCTGCTCGGCCGCCGCGAGCTGCTCGCGATAGCGCCCAGCGGCATAGTAAAGGTCCGCGAGCGCTATCTGGAGGGATGCGACACCCACCGTGACCTCGCTGGCGTCTTCCGCCTGCAACAGCGCCAGTATGCGAGTGATGCCGGTCGCGGGTGTGCCACGGCGCGCGTGCACGCGCCCAATCGCGGCGACCGCCTGCCGCTCGCCCTCGCGCTCATGCGCGGCGCGGTACGCCTGAATGGCCCGCTCCAGCAGCTCCAGGCTCTCATCATAGTGCGCCTCGATCCGCAGCACGGAGGCGAGCTTCTCGCGCGCTCGCGCCGCGTCGGTGGAACGCCGCAGGTCATCGAGCCGCGTGACCAGCTCACGATAATAGCGCTCGGCCGCGGTGGTCGCGTGCATCGCCGCCGCACGGTCGCCAGCCTGTTCCATATAGAGCGCCGCCTTCTCGCGCTCGCCACAGTGGGCATAATGGTAGGCCAGCGATTCGGGCAGCGCGCCGCCGGGCTGGCGCTCCAGCGCATCGGCGATCTGGCGGTGCAGCAGGGCGCGTTGGGCGGCGCTGAGGTCGCCCCAGATCACCTCGCGGATCAGGTTGTGCGCGATCTGGTAGTCTGCCTCGCCAACCTCGGTCATGACGCGCGCACGGCATGCGGTGTCCAGGGCGTCGAGCGCTTCCGTCTCGTTGCGACCATGACGCTCGGCGACGGAGAGGAGGGTCGCGCGGGCAATTGTGCGGTCGGCGGCCGCCGCGGAGAGCAGCGCGCGCGCGGCCTCTGGCAGCACGGCGATGCGCTGGCGCACCGTCGCCGCGATGTCCCACGGCACGTCATCAGGGCCGCTCTCCAGCAGCGCGCCGTCCTGCCGCCCCTGCGCGCAGCTTACCAGGAAAAACGGCACGCCGCCCGCCCGCTCGATCACCTGCCGCAGTACCGCGACCTCCACTCCAGGCGTCCCCTGGAGCACATCATTCAGGAGCTGTGCCGCCTCCTCTTCGCTCAGTGGACCGAGATTCACGCGGGTCGCGGAGCCACTGCGCGCCAGGTCCGCGAGGGCGGCGGCCAACGGTTCATTCGGCGCGATTTCCGTGTTGCGGTAGGCTCCGACGACTCGTAGCGGGCTGGCGTTCGGCGTGGTGACGAGAGCGCTGAGCAGGTCGAGCGCATCAGTATCCGCCCATTGCAGGTCGTCCAGTATGAGCAGTGTCCCCGCTGGACCCGCGACGTTCGTGAGGAACCGGCTCACGGCGCTGTACATGAGGCGGCGCCCCTGCTCTGGCGCGAGGGTCGGCGGCGCCGGCAGCGCCCCCACCTCCACCAGCTCTGGCAGGAGGTGAGCGAGCCATTGGCAGTGATCGAGGTCCGCGCGTAGCTGGGCGGCCGAACGGCCCTGGAGGCGCGTCTGCAGCGCGTCGAGCAGGGGCGAGTAAGGCGCCTGCCCACCGCGCTTATGACACCCGCTCTGTAGCACAGTCCAGCCGCCTGCCCTGCCGCGCGCGCTCGCCTCGCGCAGCAGTCGCGACTTGCCTATACCAGGCTCGCCATCGAAGAGCAGCACGGCGCGACCTTGTCCGGCGAGGTGGCGGTCGAGCAGCGCCGCCTCACGCGCGCGCCCCACGAGCTGCGCGGGAGCCTTCCCCGCCGTGTCCACCGGCGCGGACCTGGGGTCAAAGGCGTCGTCGTCTTCGCGTTTCCTGGCGAGCGCCTCGAACACGGCGCGGTCATGCTCCGAGAGGCGCAGGGCTTTTGCCAGCAGCTCAACGGTATCTTTGTGGGGCGCGCGGCTCACCCCCCGTTCGAGCGCGCTCACGGCTTCCACGCTCAGCTCCGCCCGCTCGGCCAGCTCCTCCTGGGTCAGGGCGATGGCGCGTCGGTGGCGGCGCAGCAGCGCCCCGAATGTAAGAGACTGGCCAGCTACCATAGCCGCTATCCGCTCCTATCCAGCGCCTAAACAGGCCAAGGGTTACCGGCTTGGGCCAAACGTCAACGTCGCGAGCAACTGACCGTGGTTATAAGCGAGAACGGCTCCGGCCTCACCCTTGACGGGATCAACGGACTCGTCGCCGTCGATGTCCTGGCCGATGAGCGCGACCTTTGTGAGGTGCACGATTTCGCTCGATGTGTTTGCGTCGGCGGTTCCCGCAAGCACGCGCAGCGCATCCTGGTCGACTGTTTGCAGCCATCCTGTGATGTTCTGGACGGCGATCTGCACATGCTCGCTGTGCATGCGAATGTGGGCAGTCGCGTCGTCAGAGCTTGCGGCAAGCGCGGCATGATCGGAGACGCCCGCCAGATAGCCGCCGCTGCCAAGCAACCCGAAACCGTCGCCTGCTGGCCACTGCTGGCCTACATCACACACTGGGCCGAGCGGTCGGTAGTGTGGCCCAGAGGCGCCCTCAATGATGTCGATGACGCTTTGGGCCGCGCACAGCGTGGACTTGGGATAGTGCAGGCTGATCCACTGTTGGAGCACATTCGCCTGCTGATCGAGCAGATTCATCTGCTCGATCATTCCCACGAGCAACCCCTGTTGCTGCGGCGTAGTTGGAAACGCGAGGAGCAGATGCTGGATGTGGATGAAGGCGTGTGGCGGGAAGGCTCCTTCCATCACGACCGGGCCAGCTGGGAATTGTCCGGTGCTTGTCTCGTTGGTGATCTTGATCCGGTTACCGAACCCCAGCAGATTGGCGCCAGGATGCCCCGGACTGCCGGAGCCGCTGTATGCGAGCGTATACCCCTGGCTCTGGCCACTCTGGCGAACGAGCTTGCCGAGCGGTTGCACCTTCTCGGTCTGATCATTGATCAACCACGCCTCATACCAATGACCGGCTGGCAGCGCTGACAATGAGGTCACGTTGATCTTAAGGGCGTCCGTGTTGTAGGCCCCGTTGGCTGCGTTGTCCAGAAATGTCACGATAGCGACCGAACCGGATCCAGCCAGGGCTGGACTCGATCCCGCCTTATGAAAGTTCATCCAGGCGAGTATGCTGCCGATGACGCTCACGAGCAGCACGGCGCTGATCACCGAAAGAGCTATGCGGGACTTCAGCCACGGAGCTTTGGCGAGCGCCAGACGGAACGGTGAGGGCGGCTCCGGACTCGTCGCGGTTGCTACGCTGACCAGCGCGCCCTGCTCTGCCGTGGCGTGCGCCGTGGCGACGACGCCAGGGACGACCGCAGGCGCTTCGTCGCTCACACTCACGCCGCTGCGGAGAGCGGAACGAGTGGGTGTCGCGAGGAAGGCGTCGTGCTGCGTATGCGCGACGGCGGCATGGTAGGCCGCTGCGAGCTCATGCGGGGTCTGGAAGCGGCGCTCAGGTTCCTTCGCCATCGCCTGAGACACCACGCGGTCGAGCGCCGTCGGCAGGCTAGGGCGCCAGCGCCGAAGCGGCGGCATCGTCGAGTGGAGGTGCTGCTGCGCGACATCATCATGGGTGGCGCCGGTGAACACCTCGCGCCCCGTCAGCATATGGTACAGGATGACGCCTAGCGCGTAGACATCCGTATAGGAACCAACCGGTTTCCCCAGAATTTGCTCTGGCGTGTTGGCGTCGCTGGCCGAGGGCGGCGGAGCTTGCTCGCTGCTTTCGCTTGCTGGGTCGAGCAAGCCCCGCATGCCCACATCCGCGATGACGATTCGGCCATCATCGTGGCGGAAGATGCGATCGGCGGAGAGGCTGAGATGCAGGAACCCCCGCCGCTGTGCGGCTTCGAGTCCTGCGACGACCTGATCGAGGAAATCAGCGATAGCGGAGAGGTCCGCCGCGCCGTGCTGGGCCAACTCAGCGCTGATCGTGACGCCCGCGTTGTCAGCCGTGACGAGATACGACTGACCCTCATACGCGCCATAGCCGATGACAGGCGTGAGGTTCGGGTGGCGCAGCGCCGCAAGATTGCGCGCCTGTTGCTCGAACCGCAGCAGATAGGCCGCAACCTGCTTCGGCGAGATGTCCGGCGCGGCCAGGAAGCGCATCCGCACTGGCTCCGTGGCGCCCGCGGGGGTAGCCATCATGACGGTTCCCAGGTCATCATGGTCGATGACCGCGTCGATGTGGTAGCCGTCGATGGTGAGGCCGACGAGTGTCTCGGACATGGCATGCTCCCGCGGCAGGGGTGTCGCGGGTGGGGTGGCCTGGACGGTGGAGGAGTTCGAAGCGTAGTGCGTGGAGAACGGCCACGTCTCGGAAGGCGCCTGCGTCGCCATCGGATCACCCTCGTCAGCGATGCTCGCCTGGAATGCCTCGGCGAACTCTGTCGCGGTCGCGTAGCGTTTCGCTGGGTCCTTGGCGAGCGCCCGCAGGATCACAGCCTCGAGTGGCGGGGGAAGCTCGTGGCGCAGCAAGCTTGGCGCGCTCGGCGCGTCTTGCAGGTGCTGCAGTGCGATGGCGAGCGGCGTATCGCCGTGGAATGGCACCTGGCCAGTGACCATCTGATACACTACGACCCCCAGCGCGTAAATGTCGGCGGCTGGGCCAACCGGTCTGGCTTGAATCTGCTCCGGAGCCATGTAGTATGGCGTCCCAAGCACCTGCCCCGTTCGTGTGAGCGTGGGAGCGCTTTCGCGCGTCAGAGCGTTGTCGCCGCTGTCAAAAAGGCGCGCGATGCCGAAGTCGGTGAGGTATACGTGGCCGTGTTCATCCAGCAGGATGTTCGACGGCTTGATGTCGCGATGGACGATTCCTTGTTCGTGGGCATAGTCAATGGCGATGGCGAGCTGCGCCAGGTAGCGGGCGATCTCACCCAGAGGCAGTGGCTGCGGCTGGTTGGCGAGGCGGGTGACAAGCGTGCCGCCGACGATCACCGGCATCACCATGTACGGCAGATCGCCGGCATCGCCGCTAGTGAGCACAGGGAGGATGTATTCATTGCGGAGCTGGCTCGCCGCTCGCGCCTCACGCTGGAAGCGCATGCGGAACGCCGCGTGATCTTCGGGCGAGATGAGGCCCTGATAGTGCAGCACTTTGATCGCGACCAGTACTCGCGGATCATCGAGGCGCTGCGCGAGGTAGACGACGCTCATGCTGCCAGAGCCGAGCACACTGAGCAGCTTGTAGTTTTCGACAGTCGTGCCGATTCGGCTGTCATTGGATGTCTTCATAAACGGCCCCGTTTCCCAGCCCGCGCCTTGCGCACTGGTATGTCTGACAGCGTTGGACAGCGTTGGACAGTGTAGGGAGCCTACCCGCGCGCATGCGGGTGAACGGAGAGCGTTGGCCGCCAGGCCGGGTTGTTGGCCTCGCGTCAGCTTTCGTGCTCAGCCCTCACTTTCCGCATGAAGGGAGCGGCATTTTCATCCACCACCTCAGGGGAGGAGGGCAGGGCGTGAGCGTGCGCCAGACGCCAATCGGCGAGATGGCCTCGTTTGAGGGCAGCCGCTATGGGATGAGCCGGCCACCGAACACAGTAGCATCAGAGCGGCATACAAGTACCGCACTAAGAAACCAGCCGCAAATCCCTGCGTGATATACATCCTGGGTGCGCGCTGACCGCAGCGTCCTCGTTGTGAGCGTTGCGAGTGTTGCGAGCGTCCGGCGCGCTCTGTCGAAGCGAGGCA
>DASQSS010000061.1:0-2994 GCA_035642255.1 Ktedonobacterales bacterium
TGCTATTGTCCAACCAACATGGGATGAAGACACCTACACGATTAATCTCGTCGATTATATGCGGATCGTTGCCCAAAATATCCCTCTCAGTTTGCAGATTCAGCCACAGATTCCCGTGTACACAAAGGAAATGAAGGCAGGGAAAGAAACACATAAGAAGGCAGGCAAAATTGACATCCAATTATGGGATGGTCGCTGGACCAACTACGATAGAATATACTTTGCCTGGGAGTGCAAGCTGATTGTAGATAAAGCACGAGAGAAGAAACAGGATCGCCTGATTCCCGAATATATTTCGAGAGGTATTGCCCGATTTATAGACGGAAAGTACTCTCGTGACGTTGCTGAGGCTGGTATGTTGGGCTACGCGCTGGCTGGCAGTGGAGCGGATATCGCTCAAGCTATCAATCAAACTATGCTTGCCTCTCGACACAAATGCGAGATTTGGAAGGCAAAATCCTCCCCTTCAGCAACATCGCTCCATGAACACCTTTTTACGGAATCTGATCAATTGGTTCGCGACGGAGCGGTGGAAGGATTCTCTGAGCTGTTTTTATCAAATCATTCGCGTACAGTCACGGATGGGCGCATCAAGTTGCATCATGCGTTTCTGGCCTTTCCTATCGGAGTATGAGCGCAATCTGCAGCTATCTGAACACCTTCTGTCGGCAGGTAACTGCCGTACGATGATGTAGGGAGTTTCCACTGGTCGGTCGCCAGAACGAGCTCGCAGCGAAGCGACGCTGTAGCCCCAGTAGGATACAAACTCTACCGGGTCTTGCCACAGCGTCGGTCGCGTTCAAGCGGGATTGTACGCGATTTCTGACCCGTTAGTGATCGTCGTGCTGCGGGGGCTGCTGCCCGACGAATCGCTCCGGATCCTTGTCGAACTGGCGCTTGCAGC
Organism: Ktedonobacterales bacterium; assembly: GCA_035642255.1. Lineage (GTDB taxonomy): Bacteria > Chloroflexota > Ktedonobacteria > Ktedonobacterales > JADMIN01 > JAKAIY01. Next base: position 905 of record DASQSS010000061.1, read on the forward strand.
CCATCCCACAGAAGTAGTAGGTCTGCCCCTGATACTCGCTCGCTCCCGCCGCCTGGTCGGGATCAATCTGCATGCCACAGACCACATCGGTTACAGTCGCCATGATGTTCCTCACAATCTGTAGTGTGCTCTAAACGCGCTCGGGCTGTTGCTCGGGCTGTTGGCCTTGCTCAGCGCCGCGCGATCAACGCCACGCAGTGCATGGGTATGTCACTTACAAAGAGACTCACACGCACAGACACGCACAGACACTCACATAGGCGACCTCCTCCGCATGACGGAATCACGGCAGCGCAACGGCGCCTAGCACCTGCGCTGTATGGCTAGCCAGCGCCACGAACGGCTCCGGATAGATGCCACTCAACAGCGCCGCCAATGTCAAGACGCCGATCGCCACACGCAGCGGCGCTCCCGACGGCGCGCCATATGCAGGAGAGCGTGTCTCGGGCGTCTGCTCTCCCGTGAAGGCGGCGCGCAGATAAAGCGCTTCGATGACGCGCAGGTAGTAATAGAGCGAGAGCGCGACGTTGACCGCCATCACCACCGCGAGCCAGAGCCAGCCTGCGCCCAGCGCCGCGCCGAAGAGCAGCGTCTTGGCGATGAACCCACCCAGTGGCGGAAAGCCTGCCAGCGAGAGCAGGCATAATCCCAGCGCCGCCGCGCTAAAGGGCATGCGCCGCCCATAGCCCGCGACCGCCTTCAGGTCGTCGCTGCCCGCGCGCCGCTCCAGCGCCTCCACCGCCAGGAACGCGCCTAGGTTCATGAACAGGTAGACCAGCAGATAGAGCAGCATACCCTCGACGCCAAACGCGCTGTATGGCGCTGTGGCCACCCCGACCAGAATGTAACCCACCTGCGCGATTGAGGAGTAGGCCAGCAGTCGCTTCAGGCTGGTCTGGCGCAGCGCCAGGATATTGCCGACCGTCATCGTCAGCGCCGCCAGTAGCGCGATCAGCAACGGCCACCCGTCCAGCCCACGTGGCAGCGCGATCATGCCGGTGCGCAGCAGCACGGCCAGCCCGCCCGCCTTGGGCGCCACTGAGAGGAAGCCAGAGATCGGCGTCGGCGCGCCCTGATAGGTATCTGGCGCCCAGAAGTGGAACGGCGCCAGCGTAATCTCGTAGCCGTAGCCTGCCAGCACGAAGCAGAGCGCCAGCACGACGATCAGCGCGGGCGCGCTGGGCAACCGCTGGGCCAGCTGCGGCAGCCGTAGTGTGCCTGTCAGCCCGAAGAGAAACGTCATGCCATAGATCATCACGGCGCTGGATGCGGCGGAGAACAGGAACAGCTTCAACGCCGCTTCCGTCGCCAGGCGCTCGTCTTTCGCCATCCCGACCAGCACGTAGGAGCCGACGGTCGTGATCTGGAGGAAGAGCGCGATCAGCGCGAGATCCTGGCTGGCCGCCAGCCCCATCACGCCCAGACAGGTGAGCGCCAGCATCGCTGGCACGACGCCCTCGAATGGCTTGCCGTGGAAGCGTCCCAGCGTCGCCAGCAGCGTCAGCCCGGTCGCCGCCAGCGCAAACAGCTTGAAGTAGAGTGCGAAAGGGTCCACTGCGTAGGTAGCGTCAAAGACCGCCTGCGCAGGCTGTCCCAGCATGCTCACCGTCACAGCGCCCGCTGCGAGCAGCCCGGCGAGCGTGAGCCAGGTGGTGAGCGCCCGCCATCGCGCAGGCAGCGCCACACCGAGCGGCAGCGTCAGCAACACCAGCGCCGCCAGAATCAGCTCTGGCTTGAGCTGGAGCGTCCACGCCAGCTCCTGACCGCCCGACATGCCCATCAAAACGTCTCCTGTAGCGTATATCCGTATATCCGCCGCGCATGATGCGCGTACCACTTACCTGTCGCCTCAACTCGGTCTACCAGCCACTTGCCAGGACATGACTGAGCGTGACCGCCATTGCTGCGACCTGGCTGGTGACCTGCCCCGCCAGCGTCGTCAGTGGGGCCAGCGGTCCACTGCGTAGCGCCGCGCTGAAGAGGCTGCTCAGCGGGCCGGGGAACACGCCCAGCGCGATGATGAGCGCCGCCAGCGGGACCAGCGCCACTAGTTCGCGTGGCGCGAGGCGCGGCAGTCGCGCCCACTGCGA
>DASQSS010000062.1:0-20691 GCA_035642255.1 Ktedonobacterales bacterium
TCCTGCGCCAAATCCAAAAGACTCGGCTTTCTTCCTCGCGCTTGATCGCGAAGATCGTATGCGGTATTAACCCCCATTTCTGAGGGGTATCCCCCACACGAGGATACGTCATCCACGTGTTACTCACCCGTCCGCCACTCGAATGACTCCGAAAAGTCACCCCCGTGCGACTTGCATGTGTTAGGCACGCCGCCAGCGTTTGTCCTGAGCCAGGATCAAACTCGCCATTCAGATATCAAAATCTGTTGTTGTTGATCCTATGCGTCCGTTCAGGTTTCATCCCAAAGCATTTGCTTTGAAGAGAGCCCACTTCAGCGCTTTACGCGCTGCCCGTGTGCTTTTACGCTGCTGCTTCTCACTCTTCAATTGTCAAGGTGCTACACACCACAAACGACTCGCTTTTGGAGCCGCTTGCATCGCCGCCCGTTTCGAGCGCGCTTCTTGAGATTAACACAGTCGCGCCATCTCGTCAAGAAGCAATTTCTCAGTGTTCCGAAATTCGTTTTGCGAGGTTTGCTCGCTCGACGCGGGGGAGGCTTCGAAGTTCGTCGTGCTTTTGTTCAGACGCGGAGTCACGCATGCGCGTCACACCGATCTGCAAAGTACTACGAGTCTCGTTGGCGTGTTCGCGGAGTCGCTTCACGGGGAGTGAAGCAGGCGAGACACGCGTCCTCGCTAACCCTGAAAAACTTGCTCGCCCGCTGACCTGCGACCGGGCTTGTGGTGTCCGTGTCGTGGGCCGTTCTCGCGGCGGCAAAAATGAGTATGCCACAACTCGACAAGCCCGTCAAGGGGATATGGCGCGAATTCGCCGAGTTCGGCTGAAGGTACCACTGGCCCGGATTTACCGTCAAGTCTTCCGCTCCCACACTAGCGCCTCCCTTGCGCGTCACCCTCCGCGACTCAGCGCCCTCGCAGCGCCTTGATGTGTGTGGTGATGAGCTGAGCGATGGCGCAAACGTCCAGGCGGATAGCGGCGTGGTCGAACTATATGGAAGGTGTGGACCCGTGACGATTTGGACCGGGAGACGGGCGGCGGGCGCCCAGGGCCAAGCCGCGTCAGCCTGGCCGGCGCGCTGTCTCAGCCCGACAGAAGCCGATGACGCGATCCGCGACGAGATGTCGCTCGACATCTTTAGTGACCGCATGGAACGAGTGATGGAGGACCACCAGCTCTTTGCGCTCAGACCCGAGCAACTCATACGCTTCACGTCCATCACGCGTGGGCACGACATGATCGTGACGCGCCGCGATGACGAGCGCGGGAATGGTCACTTTGGGAAGCTGGCGCCGCAACGGGGGCAGCGCGCTCATCAGCGTATGCAGCGCCGCCGTCGAGGTCCAACGGTAGACATCGCGCTGGTAGCGTCGCCGCGCGCCTTTGCGATCGCGAATATCCTCGCGCCAGGCGGGCAGGTAGGGCGCCACGTATCGCGCCGCCGCGACGACCTTGTTGAGGGGAGCGTAGAGGCGCACAGGCGGGCAAAGGGCCACCACGCCAGCGAGCTGGGGCCGGTCCGCGGCGACGGCCAGCGCGAGCGCCGCGCCGAGCGAATGGCCAATGACAAAGACCGGACGACGCAGCGCCAGCGCCTCATCGGCGGCGCGCTCAACCGCTAGCCGCCAGTCGTCCCAGCCGTGGGTCGCGAAGTCACGCACGGTGGTACCGTGGCCCGGCAGCAGCAGATTGCGCGACTCAAATCCTTGCGCTTCGAGCGCCACGCCCAGCTCATCCATATCCTCTGGCGAGCCGTTGATGCCGTGGATGAGCAGGCAGACGCCCAGCGGCAGGTCACGCTCCGCGTGTTCGTCAGCAGCGCTGGCCACCGCACGCTCCGACTCGCCGCTCCGCATCGCCAGAGACAGATCCTCAGGCGCCTCATGCATATTCAGACCCTCCCCGGACTGCTCCCCGGCCCGCTTACGCATCCGCCGCTGTTCCCGCCACTGCTCCGTCGTCTATTCGACCTCTCTCCGCTCAATGCGCGCTGGAGCGCCCAACGCCACGCAGCGGTAATGGTCGCCGTCCGGGAGCTATCTCATCGCGCACGCGCGCCCACCGCAGCGCGCCCCGACTCCACGCACGCCAGAGCAGATAGGCCAGGTAGAGCAGCGTTGGCCCAAAGGCGACGAGCGAGCGAAAGCCATACACACCTGCCGACTGCAGTGGCAGGAATCCATAGAGTGTTAGCGCGCCGCCCGCAAGCAGCTGCGCGACGACCTGCAGCCGTTCCCATGGCGCGACCGCCGCGATGGCGACCACCCAGGTAACGTACCACGGCCAGAACCAGCCGCTCGCGATGAGCGCGTACCAAGCGAGCGCCCAGCCCCAGGCCGAGAGCGTCCCATCGAGCGTGCGCGTGCGCCGCATCTCCCAGAGCCAGAGCAGACCAAAGGCCAACAGCGCGAGCAATTTCAGCGTCGACTCGACGACCGAGCGCGCCTGGCCCACGCTCAGCCCGACCGCGCCCTGCGCCAGCCAGCGCAACGGCCACGAGATGGATTCGAGCAGCGAGTTGTCGAGCTGCTGCGCTGGTGGCGAGAAGAGCAGCGCCCCGAAGGTCTGGGGTCCCGCCCAGAACGGCGCGATCACTACCAGCGCAGCAGCGGCTACCAGTCCGGCGCGCCAGCCCACGCCAAGCGCGACTGCTCGCCAGTCAGCGCCGTCAGCGCGCAGCCGCCGCGCGGTGAACAGCAGGTAGAAGGGGATGAGCGCGATCGGCACGATCTTCGTCGCAATGGAGAGGCCAATCGCGACCATCCCTAGCGCCTCGCGTTTGCGGACAATGGCATAGACACCCAGCAACAGGAAGAAGAGCATCACCGCATCATTGTGCGCGCTCGCGCAGAACTCCAGCAGGCAGAGCGGATTCCAGGCATAGAGCAGGGCGCCCGCCAGCCGTCGCCGGGGCGTCAGACGACCCAGAATCAGCCAGATGAGCGCGGCGTTGGCCAGATGCGCCGCCAGCCCCAACAGCTTGAAGAGCGCGACATAGACGGCCAGTCCGCCGCCCAACGCCTCGGCCAGCAGCGACACACCACTTGAGAGCAACAGCCACACGGGGCCATAGACCGAGCGCGTGTTCTGCCAGTAGACCAGCGACAAAAACGGATCGCTGGGAAAGCTCGCGGGCGTGGCGACCAGGGGATTCGCATGGCGCAGCGCGCTGATGCGCCCATAGAGGATGTAGGAGAAGACATCATCGGAGGGAAGCGCTGGTAGCAGCGCGAGCGTCAGCCCCAGCGCTGCCGCGACGCCCAGCATGATCCAGAACCAGCGCTGGTCCGCGCGCGTATCTACACGACGCGCGACCCACACAGCGCCAGCCGCCGCGCAGCTCGCCCCAACCAGCAGCGCAGCCAGCGACGCGAGCTGCGCCCAGCCCTGCGCTGGAGGAATGCTGGCGTCAACCATCGTGTCGCCAAAGACAAGCCGCGCCGGAGCCAGCAGCCACGGCCACACCCGCGCCAGAGGCGATCTCGTCAGCGTGACGCCACCCAGCGGCGCAACCACGTAAAGCGCGAGCAGAAACAGCTCAATGGCTATCGCCCAGAACGCCAGGCGCTGTGTCGCCTCGCGACGGCTCAGCGCGGGAGCGGTCGCGCGCGATTCAGCGGTCTCCTCTCGGCGTGTCCTCCATGAGGTATGGACCACGCTGGTTCGCGCCGCGCCGCTCAACGCACGGGGCCGTTGGTTCGCGCGCCCACGCCGCGCAACACGCCGACTCATCGCGTCGCCCTCCGCCTAGCGCCGCTGCGGCCAGTCGCGCCAGGGGTCTGGAACGCCATCGGGTTTCGGCGCGACGCCTGGCCGTTGCTCAGGCGCGTCAGGCTCGCGGGGCGGTGGGAAGCCCTGCGGCGCACGCTGAGCGGGAGCCACTGGTCCAGGCTGCCCCCACGCCGGCGCGTTCGGTGGTGTCGCGGGCGCCGCGCCGCGTGCTGCGCCGTTCGGATCATTCGGCCACAGCGGAGTCGCCGGAGCCGCTGGATTAGCTGGTTTGGCTGGGCTGGCTGGGTTGGCGCCACGAACCGGGTTCGCGCCACGGGGCGGCGTGGCGCCTTTGACGGGTTCAGGCGAGAGCGCGGGCCACGCCACCGCGCCAGCCATCGGGCCACCGGCAGAGGCTGGCGGCGAAGGCGGCTGGCCCTGGGGGTAGGGACCGGGCTGGCGCGCTGGCCGGCGGTCGGCTTGTGGCGGCGGATAACGGTCCGCACGATCATCACGCGCGGGCGCTGGAGCAGGCGCTGGCTGCTCAGGGCGCGCGAATCGGCCCGCCTGGGCGGCGCCCGCGATAGCCACTCCTGGCGGCGTCATCGGCTGCATGCCCGCCGCATCGGAACCAGCGCCATCCGCCAGCGCGGTCATCGGCTTGCGCGCCTGGATGCGTTTCCAGACAGCCAGTGTAAACAGCGCCATCAGCGCCGTCTGCGTCACGCCGACGACAAGCGCGTCGAGCCGTCCGACACTCTGCAGGCCAATGTACTGCGAGAGGGTCGCGGCTACGAGCGTGAATGACACCGAGAGCACGGGCCAGCGCCAGACACCCGCCACGCGATCTTGCAGCGTCGAAAGCTCCCACACAACGATGAAGACCACCGGCTCCAGGTAGTAGTAGGGCCAGACCTGCTTGCTCAGCATCGGCGTCGCCAGCATGGCGATGGCCAGCAGCGCCCAGGTGTCGCGCATCTCAATGGTCAGACGCAGATGGCGCACGGCGAGGATCGCCACTACCACAACGACCAGCATCACCGCATACATATCCACGCGCTTGACGGCGGCATTGATGAGCTCGCGCAGATGGCTGCTGGTACCCGTATACGCGAAGATCGTCCAGATGGAGTCGCTGCCAATCGGAGCGCCACCACGCCACGAGAGAAAGGTGTACTTCACATCGGTCGCATCGAAGGCCAGGAACGGCGCGAAGCCGAGCACCGCGACAACCGCGCTCACCCCGCCGAATGTGAGCAGTGGTCGCCATGCGCGCGTCAGCAGCAGCAACACGCCCAGCGCGATCAGCGGAATCAGCGCTGTTGTGCGCGAGAGAAACGCCAGCCCAGCCAGCAGTCCGGCCACCCCCTCACGCTGCGCCTGCAACGCCAGCACAGCGCCCACCAGCAGACACAACATCAACGGCTGCTCGACATGGTACCAGATCGAGTAGGTCTGCCAGGTTAGTGGCGAAAGCGTGACGAAGGCGTAGAGTAACAGGCGCAGCGTCTCTGGCGCGGAGGGATAGAGCGCCCGCATGACACGTAAGCTCAGATACCCCAGCAGTGGCACAAGGATAATGAAGGGAAGCGTTACAAAGGTGATCTGCTCGCCATAGTTCGCCGCGAAGCCCAGCGCGCGGGCCAGGCCCAGCAGCGGGGCGAGCAGGAACATCGTCAGGGGAGGATTATAGTTTGGGTAGCCACCGAGCGCGCGCACGGCGTACATGTGCCATGGGTCGCCGCGCAGGATGTAGTCCGCTGACTTGAGGAAGAAGTTCGTCAAGTCGCTATCAGCGATGGTCACCACCCCGCGAGTGCCACGCACAATCGAGGTTGCGCCCAAGAGCAGCGACACCACTGTCACCAGCGGAAACACCCAGCGTGGCAAGCGCACAGCGGCGACTGATGCGGCAGGCGCGGGGGATACAGCGGATCTCTGGTCTGGCGTAGCGGCTCGCATTGAGTAGTTCCTCGCACTCCCAGCCCACCCAAACCAGGCGTCACAACTGGCGCTCGCTCAGGTAAACCCAGGCTCGACACACCGCGCGCCAGTACGTAGCGCGCGGCTCTGCGCATGTCAGCGCATGTCAGCGCATGTCAATGCGAGTGTAGCATACCTGGCGCCTGAATGGCCCGCCAGTCACCACCAGTTACCATAGTTGGGGCAGACGCTCCGCCAGCGTGCGCCGCAGCTCTTCGGAGGCGTCCGTGCGTGCGAACCAGGTGAATATCGCCAACGCCAGCCCCGCTCCCGCGATCCACACACTCCACGCGACCTCGTACGGCCCTGGAGTCACCAGGAGTTGTAGCATGCCGGGGACGAGATGTGCGGCGACGCCGGGAAGCAGTGTTGGCGTCGTCACCTGGGCCCATACGACGAGGGCCAGGAGCGCGACGGATAGCGCGAGGACACGGCGAGAGCCGACAGCGCGCCAGGCCTGTGCGCGAGCCGCGCGCCGGTCCGCCTTGAGCGCTGCGCGCTGGCGTGCGCGGGCCGCGTCACTGGCGCGCTGAGCCTCGTAGGCGGAGATGCGGCGCATGACATGCGCCGTAAGACCCACCGGCTCATCCACCAAACGCTCTTCACTCAGGGCCATTTGCATCACCCGCAGGCGCGCGAGATCACGCCGGCACTCAGCGCAGGTCATCAGGTGGCGCTCCAGGCGAGCCATTCGACGCACATCCAGCCTGCCATCTACGTAGACGCTCATCCAGCCGCCCGCCCGTGTACAGTTCATGGCCGCCCCTCCCCACTTGTCGGTTCCGCTCCGTGGTCAAAGAGGCTGCGCACACTGGCCTCAAGGCTTGCCTGCCATCCCACACGCAGATCGTCCGCTCGGGCGATTCCTTCATCGCGCGCGCGCTCCAGGTCACTCAACCGTTCCTTGAGCATGGCGCGTGCGCGGAACAGATGTGTTTTCACTGTGCCGATGGGCGCGCGCATCACGTCTGCGATCTCTTCATAGCTCAGATCCTGGATATGACGCAAAATCAGCGCGGCGCGGTACTTCGGCGGCAGCAGCGCGATCTCAGCGCGCACCACATCACGCACCCGCGCCTCAGCGTCGCGGGCGAGAGTAGTCGTCATCACCGTCTCAGGTCGCTGCGCGCGCGTGGCCTCAGCCGCTAGCTCGGCTCGCGCGGCGTCATCGCGCCGACGGCTCTCCGACACCTTGATGCAATGGCGATACGTGATGCGATAGAGCCAGGTGGAGAAGCGCGCCTCTTCGCGAAAATGCCGCAGACCCTGCCAGGCGGCCAGAAACACTTCTTGCGTCGCCTCGCTTGCCTCTTCGGGGTCGCGCAACATGCGCAGGGCAAGGTTATAGACCTGCCGCTGATGCAGCCGCACCAGGACGCTAAAGGCATCCTGGTCGCCATCGCGGGCGCGAGTAATGAGCGACGACTCCTCGCCCGTCACGGTGGCCCCATGCTGCGGCTGGGCGCCGAACCCGGGAAATGAGACGCCTTCCAGACTGCCAGAGGTCAGTGTGTGCGCTGTCCACTCTTCCATGTCTGGTTGGAGCGAACGATCACCCCAAAAGTTTCGCACGTTATTTCGCCTTCAAGAAAGTGGGCCGCGATATCGTAGAATGGACGACGCGCCGATTCTACTCTTGGCGCTATCTTACGCTATCCCTCCCTGTGTACGCTATCCCGGCGCCAAAGTGGCATGTTAAACATGTTAAAAGAGCACGTTCACGCTTTGACGCTCACGCCGGGCGAGCCGTACAATGACGGCAGACAGCGCGTGACCCCGCGTGGCCTCACGGGGCTGCGTCTCTCCACAACCACATGGGACAACCGCGATTTTCAGAAGGATATGAGCAATGGCGCCAGGCAGACAGGTGCGGCTGACAACTCTCGCAAGCTGCGCTGGCTGAGCGTCGAAGATGGGCGCAGACGCCCTGGCGCACGTGTTGCGTCCGCTCAGCTCCATCTTTGGCGACGTCAACCCCAACCTGCTCGTCGGGCTGGGGGCGGCTGACGACGCCGCTGTCTACCGTCTGAATGACGAGCAGGCCATCGTTGCCACCACCGACTTCTTCCCACCGATTGTGGATGACCCCGCGGCATTCGGCGCCATCGCCGCCGCGAACGCGCTCAGCGATCTCTACGCGATGGGCGCAACGCCGCTGTTTGCGCTCAATCTGGTCGCCTTCCCGGATGACCTGGACGACGAGGTACTCACCGAGATTCTGCGCGGCGGCGCCGAGAAGGTGCGTGAGGCGGGCGCTGTCATCGCCGGCGGCCATACCATCGTGGACGCCGAGCCGAAGTATGGTCTGTCGGCGATCGGCGTCGTTCACCCCAAGCGCATCCTCACCAAAGGCGGCGCGCGGGCAGGCGATGCGCTGATTCTGACGAAGCCGCTGGGAACGGGCGTCATCTCGACCGCGCAGAAGAACGGCGTCGCGGATGAGGCGTTCGCGGCGCGCCTGGCCGCCGCTGTTACGAGCATGTCCACACTCAACGCAGCCGCAGCCCGCGCGCTCGCCACCCTTGGCGCGGATGTCCACGCCTGCACTGACATCACGGGCTTTGGGCTGCTCGGCCATGCGCTGGAAATGGCGACGCAGAGCGGCTGCGCGCTGCGTATCACGCTCCCGACCGTCCCCTGGCTCGATGGCGTGCGCGACTATGCGGCGGCGGGCTACGTCCCCGGTGGCACGGGACGCAACCTGCAAGCGGTCGCTCCGCACACAACCTATGACGACGGCGTGACGGACCTCGATCGCTCGCTGCTTTGCGACCCGCAGACATCGGGCGGGCTGCTTGCCGCCATAGCGCCTGAGCGCCTGGACGCCGCCCTCGCCGCGCTGACTGAGGCGGGCGTCGTCGCGAGCGTCGTTGGTCAGGCGCAGGCAGGCGCGGGTCTCGTTGTCTCCGCCGCCACGCCAGAGCGTCCACGGGCGAAGCGGCCCAGCGCCCATGCGCGGAAGGCGGGTAGCGTGGAGACGCGCGAGGCGCCCTTCATGAGCGGCGAAGCTACGGGAATCGCGAAGGCCACTTCGACCACGCAGGAGGGTCTGAGCCACCTGGAAGCGGCGCTTGGCCACACATTCGCCAACCGCCAGCTTCTGCTGGACGCGCTCACCCATCGCTCCTATGCGTATGAGTTCGCCGCGCCCGATGTCGTCTCGAATGAGCGACTGGAGTTCCTTGGCGACGCGGTACTGGCGCTCGTCAGCGCTGACCAGCTCTATCAGCAGCGACCCGAGGCGCAAGAGGGTGACCTCACGCAGCTGCGCGCCGCGCTGGTGCGCGCCTCGACCCTGGCGGACTTCGCCCGGCGCATCCCGCTGGGTCCCTATCTGCGGCTGGGCCGTGGCGAGGAGTCCACCGGGGGCCGTGACCGCGAGACACTGGTCGCTTCAGCGTTCGAGGCGGTCATCGGCGCGCTGTATCTCGATGCGGGCCTGAGCGCCACCCAGGCCTATCTCGTCCCGCTTCTGCGCGCCGAGGCGGCCAGCGCCGTGAGTCAGCGTCGCGTCAAGGACAACAAATCGCTGCTCCAGGAGCTTGCTCAGGGACAACTGAGCGTCACGCCGCGCTACGTCGTCGTCAATCAGGATGGTCCTTCGCATGACCGCGTCTTCACAGTCGAGGCGCTGCTTGGCGAGGTGGTCATCGGGCGCGGCCAGGGCCACAGCAAGCGTGAGGCTGAGCAAGCCGCCGCGCACGCCGCGTTGCAAGATCCCGGCTGGACGGTACAGCCAGAGCCAGCGGAAAGTTAGGCAGTCGCGAAGGAGATATCCCATGAGCGATCAGACATCGGCGCAGGTGAGCGCGCCCGAAGGTATCGTCTCACGGCCTAGCGCCTACCCCGTCGCCGACACCGTCGTACATATCGAGCAGGCGCTGACAGAGAAGGGACTGACCCTGTTCACCGTGATCGACCACAGCGAGGAGGCGGAGCGCGTTGGCCTCCAGATGCAGGAGGCGAAGCTGCTCATCTTCGGCAACCCCAAAGCTGGCACGCCGCTGATGATCGCCGCGCCGCTGCTCGCCCTCGATCTGCCGCTCAAGGCGCTCGTCTGGCGGGACACGCAAGGTCAGGTGTGGGTGAGCTACAACAGCCCCGCATGGCTTGCCCAGCGCTACCACATCCCAACGGAGCTGGTGGGGAACATCGCTGGCATCGAGCCACTCCTCGCGGCGGCGATCCAGCCATGACGAACGCAACGCAGTGGCGGATGGAGTCCCTGGCATGAACGGTCCAACATGGTTTCTCGATGAGCTAGCGCATGCTGGTCCTGAGCATCGCGACCCCGCCTATGTGGCGACCTACGACCGCAAAGCGGCGACGGACCCAACCGACGACGTCGCGCTGCTGCGTGGATTGCGCCTGGGTGAGACGAGCGTTGTGGTGGACCTCGGCGCGGGAACCGGGACATTCGCGCTTGCCGCCGCCCCGTATTGCGGGCGTCTGGTCGCGGTGGATGTCTCGCCCGCCATGCTGGCGTCGATGGAGACGAAGAGCAGCCAGCTTGGGCTCCGCAACGTTGAAGTCGCGCAGGCTGGCTTTCTCAGCTACGAGCATCAGGGCGCGCCGGCCGACTTCGTCTACTCCCGCAATGCCTTGCATCACCTGCCCGACTTCTGGAAGGCGCTCGCGCTGAGCCGCATCGCCAACATGATGCGACCTGGTGGCCTATTCATCCTGCGCGACCTGATCTTCTCCTTCGAGCCAGACGACGCTCCACGCAAAATCGAGGCATGGCTGGCAGGCGCGGACGAGCGCCCAACTGGCGGTCAGGTCGGCTGGACGCGCGCGGAGCTAGAGGAGCACCTGCGCGTCGAATACAGCACCTTCACCTGGCTGCTCGAACCGATGCTCCAGCGCGCCGGCTTCGACATCGACCAGGCCCAATACAGCCCGTCGGGCATCTACGCCGCGTATACCTGCGTCAGACGCCCAGCAGACAGATAGCGCGACAGGGGATGAGCGCGCCGCGTTGTGCGCTCATCCCCTGTCGCTCGCTGATATGGCTCTCAGCCGCTGTTCAGCGCACTAATAGCCATTCGCGCCATAGCCGCCGGGAGTCTTCGTTGGCGATGCGCCAGACCCAGCCGCCAGCGACTTCGTCGCCACAAACCACTTGCCGAGGATGCCCTCGCCTTTAGCGTCGCTCTGGCTCACGTCGCCAGAATAGGTATAGAGCGGATGCCCATTATACTCGACCTGATTGCCGTTCGCATCGTTGACGGTAGTGAGCGCGCCTGAGAGGCCCGTGCCCATCACGCTGCCACTCGACGCCGTCACTGGCGGCCACGTCTGCGCGCAGGAGCCTGTGCAGGCGACCGTCGTGGCGCTATCTGGCGTGAAGTAGTAGAGGGTCATCCCCTTCGCATCGGCGAGCGCCGTCTGCGACTTCCCGCTAACCGTAAGCGTCTTCGTGCAGACGGTCGCGCCCGACGCGCACTGCAGGTTCACACTTCCCGATGCTGTTGACGATCCTGTTGTCGCGCCAGAGCCGCCGTAGCCGCCGTAGCCGCCGCCCGCCGACCCACAGGCCGCCAGACCAAGCGTCGCCGCGAGCGCCAGCGTAGCCAGGGTAGCCAGTGCGCTGAATCGTCTTCCCCTGAAAATCGTCATGTTCGCTCCTCCGCAGCATAGAACGTTCTGTCCTTGCTCGGCATTCCCGCTCGATGAGATGAGCATTTCAGGGGGCGCGCGTCCCGTATGTACTATGTACACAGTTGACTACGCGAAGCGTTACACCATCAGGATGCGTAGATAGCGCGATGGCTCACGCGCTCGCCCGTTACCTTTGCTGCGCTCGCGTGTGTGTAGTAGTCGAATCACCGCGATACCTCACTCTACCAGCGACTGATTGCGGAAATGAGGAGTCAGTGCAGCAATCACTCTTTCTTCCCTGGAGCGCGAGAGCCAGCGCAAGCGCGCCTCGCCGACGCTATTGGTGGATGTCCACGCTGCGCAGGGAGCGCGTTACTGGCGATGACGTCGAGGCGCGCTCCCCCGGCGCGGATGCGGCGACTAGCGGTGCGGCCCAGAGCGGCGAAACCTTCGAAAGCTTCTACCATTCGCACGAGCGCGCCATCTTCACCTACCTCTGGCGCGTCTCTGGCGATGAGCAAACCGCCAACGATCTCACGCAAGAGGTCTTTTTTCGCGCCTGGCGTCAATTCGACAAGCTGCGTGGCTATGAGCGGCCTGCGGCGTGGCTCTTTCGCGTCGCCACGAACCTCGCGCTGAACGAGCGCCGTCATCAGCGGATCGCGGGGCCAGTGGCGCCTCTGGGCGGCGATGAGCGTGCAACGGACGACCACGCCACCCAATTCGCTGAGCGCTCCGCGTTGAGCGGCGCCCTGGAGGGTTTGTCCGCGCAGCAGCGCGCCGCGTTCATCCTGCGTGAGCACTACGGCCACAGCCTCGCGGAGGTCGCGAGCGCCCTCGGCGTCTCCGTGGCGGCCGCTAAGATGTCCCTCAGCCGCGCGCGTGAGCGCCTGCGCACGCTTTACTTGAAGGAGGACGCCGAATGAGCGCCTCGACCATACCCATCTGCTCGCTCGGTCTCTCCCCGGATGACCTCTCCGCCTGGCGCGATCATGCGCTGTCCGCGAATGACGAGCGGCGCATCGCCGACCACATCGGTTCGTGCCAGGCCTGCCAGCGAACCGTCGCGGGCCACGAGGCGCTCGCCGCCGCCCTGCGCGCGGAGCGGTCCCCGGCGCCCGACCCGCGCAACTGGCCCCAGCTTCAGGCGCGCATCGGCGGAGACAACCGCCATCGGCGCGCCGCTCACCGGCTCCCCGCGCGCCCCGCGCGACGACCTGCCCTCTGGGGTGGACTCGGCGCGGTCGCCGCTGTCCTGCTGATCTCGACGCTGTTCTTCCGTCTCTTCTCGCGGCAGGCTGACTTACGAGGCGCATCGAGCCACGTCACCACGCCCACGATCATCGCCACGCCTCAAGCGCTGACGGCCGTCGCGCCCACTGCGCCCATCGTTGGGCCAAAACTCAACTGGCAGATGCGGATGGCGCCCGAGAGTGTTATCCCGCCGCCTGGCAATCAAACCTATACCAATGGATTCGCCTTCTCACCAACCGACGCGAGCACGGCCTACATCTGCGCCACGACGAACGCCACTCTTACACCGACGATCACGGTATGGGCCACCCATGACGGCGCCGCGACGTGGACGCACGTCGGCGATCTACCATCTGATGGCGAGGTCGCCCAATGCAGCGTCATCGTGGATGCCGCTGACCCGATGCGCCTGACCGTCACGGTATCGGCGCAAAACAGCTCAACCTACCAGTCATCTTTCACGACCGCGCTCAGCGACGATGGCGGCAAAACATGGCGCATGATCGGCTCAAACATGCGACTTGTCGGGCTGAACACTCAACAGGGGGTCTCTATCGCGGATGTGACGCCGCTCACTGACGTCGCCAACCCCAACAACCCACAGTATGCTCAGCTCAGCGCGAGCCGCGATGACTGGAAGACCTTTCAGGCGATAGACGCGCCGCTGGCGGCGCGCGGACTGGCCGTCTATCGGGTATGGCGCAGGCCGGGCGATGGCGCGTTGCTCGTCGTAGCGATTCAGCGGCAAGCGGCGCACTCCACCCCGGTCGCGAACCCTCCCTCTGTTGCCACGAGCGCGCCACCAGCGACCACGCTCTGGCAGAGCGCCGACCTCGGCGAACACTGGACCCAGCTTCCGACGCCTCCCAACATGCTGAACGTAAACAACATGTTGGTGGCTCAGCCTGTCGGGAACGCACCATGGAAAGCATGCGGATTCCAACAGACTGGCAGCGGCGCCACGCTGAACCAGCTCATCGGCTGCACGCTGGATGGTGGGCGAACATGGCAATCGCGACCGTTGCCTGCCCTGAAACAGTCCTGCGGTTCGGGTTGCCTGGCGCAGCAGGTCGTCGGATGGGATAACGGCGCGCTCCTGCCTGACGGCTCGCTCATCGTCCCCTTCTACACCGGTCCAACAGACCCCAATGCGGTCCAGACACAGAGCATGTTCCACCTCTTCAGTCTGACGCCGGGCGCCACTCAGTGGCAGGACCATGGCTCTTGGCCGGGTAGCGCGCTCACCGTGATCGCATCCGCGCCAGCGGGAACGCTGGTCAGCTATAGCGGCAGCGGGTCACTCGATGGTCCTGGTGGTGAGCTCGTCGGTCACCTCGGTGGCGACGTCCCGAATCGCGGCGTGCTGGCATTCGCCACGCTGCCCTGATCGCCACGCTGCCCTGATCGCCGCGCAGCCAACACACAGCGACGCCCCTCCTGGAAGGAAACCTGGAGGGGCGTCGTCCTGCATGTCGTCCTGCGCTGGCTGTCGCGCTCGCCTATTCGCCTTACCCGTCCTGCTTGCGCTTGCGCTGGCGCTCGCGCTCGCGTAGCTCGACGCGGCGAATCTTGCCGCTGATGGTCTTGGGCAGCTCGGTGACGAACTCGACCTCGCGCGGATACTTGTATGGCGCCGTCACCGACTTCACATGGTCCTGTAGCTCAGTCGCCAGCTCTGGCGAGGCCGCGTAGCCTGGCGCGAGAATCACGAACGCCTTGACGATCTCGCCGCGCACCGGGTCAGGCGTGGCGACCACCGCCGACTCCATCACCGCCGGATGCTCCACCAGCGCGCTCTCGACCTCGAACGGGCCGATGCGATAGCCCGCCGAGATGATCACATCGTCCGCGCGCCCGACGAACCAGAAGTAGCCGTCAGCGTCGCGGTAGGCGCGGTCGCCGGTCAGATACCACTCACCGATGAACGAGCGCTCCATCGCCTCGGGATTGCGCCAATATTCTTTGAAAAGCCCTAGCGGACGCTCCGGCTGCACGCGCACCGCTATGTCACCTTCTTTGTTGGGGCCAAGCTCGCGCCCCTCATGATCGATCACGGCGAGGTCGAAGCCCGGCGACGGCTTGCCCATCGAGCCAGGTCGCACGTCCTCCGTCGGGAAGTTGCCGCAGATCAGCACCGTCTCCGTCTGGCCGTAGCCGTCGCGGATGGTCAGTCCCGTACCCTCGCGCCAGGCGTCGATGACCTCCGGGTTGAGTGGCTCGCCCGCGCCGACGCAATGCCGCAGCGACCACAGGCGATACGCCTTCAGGTCCTCCTGCACCATCACGCGGTACGCGGTCGGCGGCGCGCAGAAGACCGAGATGGGATATTCCGCCAGCGCCGCCAGCGTCGCCTTACCATCGAACTTGCCGCGCGCATCCTGCACGAAGATCGCCGCGCCGTTGCCCCAGGGGCCGAAGAAGTTGGACCACGCCGCCTTGGCCCAGCCCATCTCGGAGAGGTTCCAGACCAGATCGTCAGGCGTCAGGTCGAGCCAGTAGCGCCCCGTCACGACCGTGTGCCCAACGGGATAGCTCGCATGCGAGTGGACGACCATCTTCGGGTAGCCGACCGTGCCGCTAGTGAAGTAGATCAGGCAGGGATCGCTGGCCTTCGTGCGCCGGTCGTACCACGTCAGCGACGCCACATCCACGCTGGGATGGTAGCCGACGCAGCCCTCAGGGCACGCCTCGCCTGGATCGCCAACAGAGACGACCACCTTGATCGTGGGACAGGCGTCGCGGACCTGCGCCAGTTTCTCGACGCCGCTCACGTCGCTGACGAAGGCGACGGCTTCGGCGACCTCAGCGCGGTATGCGATGTCCTTGGGGGTCAGCAGCGTCGTGCATGGGATGCCAATCGCGCCAAGCTTCATCAGCCCCAGCATCGTCTCCCACCACTCAACCACGCGCGGCAGCATCAGCAGCACCCGGTCACCCTTGCGCACCCCCATCTTCTCGAAGGCATGCGCGGCGCGGCTGCTCTGCTCGTCGAAGTGCGCGAAGGTATAGCGCTCCTCGGCGCCATCCTGCCCGACCCAGAGCATCGCCAGCTTCTCCGGGTCCTCCGCCCACTTGCCGATGGTATCAATCGCGAAGTTGTAGTCCTCCGCGACGTCCCATTTGAAGTCGCGCCGCGCCTGCTGGTAGTTGGTCATATTGTGCGGACCCGGCTCTGGCGTCTGATTCGCTGTCGTCATCGCGACACCATCCTTCTGTTGCCTGCTTCGGCTCGCGCAGCCCCGTCGCTGCGCCGTCTCATCGCTCTACGCACGCCTGCGCCATCGGCGGCGGCTCTGCTCGTCAGTATACGTTACGTCGCGTGGCATCCGGGCTAGCACAGATGTGCCGTCGCGCGGAGCCGCCAGTCTGGGATCGGTAGAGGAGAGGTCACGCGGAGATGCGTCTTATGGCGCACGGCTGATATGCGGCCGTAGCCACTCAGAGAAACGTTGAATAGCCGTTTCCGCCTGTTGGTGGTCAGCGATAAGCGCCTCGATGCGGCGCCCCAGAGCATCGTCGTTAGGCGCGAAATCGGTTGTAAAGCCGTTGAAATCGAGAAAGACAGCGCCCGCTATCATCGCAGTGCGTTTGTTTCCGTCAAGAAACGCGTGCGCAAGCGCAACCGCCGCAATCAGGATGGCCGTTTGTGTGTCGACATCGGCGCGCTCATAATGTGCTGCTGTTTGCGGACGCATCAGCGCACCCTCAAGCGCGGCGCGATCTCTCAGGAGTGGAGTCTGTCCTTCCTGGCCGAGAACCGCGTTGTTGATCGCCCAGACATCATCCACCGTGAGATAGCGCAACGGGGATGAATCTATCACGCTTAGTTGTCTTTCAGGTAGCGCAGGCTCGCCGCATGTTGCGCCAATGCGCGCTCGATGGCAGCCTGAGTGTCGTCTGACACGGGGAGTGGCTTGCCGTGCGGCGCCTGGCGCAGCGCAGCTTCGAGGACCTCCGCCAGCGCGTCTTGCGCATCCGGAGGCAATTGCTCGATAGCTTTTTCGAGCGCTTTGAAGCGATCCGTCAACATCGCGAATATCTCCTGAACGCATGTATCATCCGCTTTCATCACGGCATCATGCGGCGGCTGGCTCTCAGTATACGTTACGGCGCGTGGCATCCGGGCTAGCACAGATGTGCCGTCGCGCGGAGCCGCCAGTCTGGCGTACCATATGCTAGTCGCTCGTCTGATGGAGAGAGGCGAGCGCGGGCAGGCAATAGGGCGGACAATGTGGCAGGACGCCATATATCAGGAGGATGTAGCCGTGGCCGACTTCACGCACCTGCATGTGCATTCCGAGTACAGCCTGCTGGACGGCCAGTCGCGCTTCAAGCGGCTGATCGAGGCGACGAAGGCTGGCGGCATGCGGGCGCTGGCGCTCACCGACCACGGCACGATGTACGGCACGCTGGAGTTCTACAAAGCCTGCAACGATGCTGGCGTCAAGCCGATTATCGGCGTCGAGGGCTACCTGGTTCCCTCGCTCGAAGAAAAGACGGGCCGCTACGAGTACAACCA
This sequence comes from Ktedonobacterales bacterium, assembly GCA_035642255.1. GTDB lineage: Bacteria > Chloroflexota > Ktedonobacteria > Ktedonobacterales > JADMIN01 > JAKAIY01. Next base: position 17,067 of record DASQSS010000062.1, read on the forward strand.
CCAGCTCCTGCTCGCCCGCACGACGCAAGGCTACCACAACCTCCTCAAGCTGACCACCTACGCCCACACGCGCGGCTACCAGGCCCGTCCGCGCATGGACAGGAAGATGCTCGCCGAGCACGCTGAGGGGCTGATCGCCACGTCGAGCTGCCTCTCAGGCGAGATTCCCGAGCTGCTGCTGCGCGGCGACCTCAATGGCGCGCGCGCCGCGGCCCGCTGGTATCAGGATGTCTTTGGCCCGGAGAACTTCTATATCGAGGTGCAGGACCACGACGCGCCAGAGTCGCCGCAGGTCAAGCTCAACCCGATGCTCTATGACCTTGCCCGCGAGGTCGGCGCGCCGCTGCTGGCCACCAACGACCTGCACTATGTCGCCGCCACCGACGCCGACGCCCAGGACGTGCTGCTCTGCATCCAGACGGGCAAGTCGCTCGACGACCCCAAGCGCATGAAGTTTGACAGCCAGTAGTATTACCTGAAGACGCCTGACGAGATGGCGCGGCTCTTCCCGGAGCTGCCAGACGCCCTGCGCAATACGATGGTCATCGCCGAGCAGTGCGAGGTCCAGATCGCCAGCGGCGCCAGCCTGATCCCAAACTTCACCATCCCGACCGAGTTCCGCTCACAGGACGAATACCTCTATCACCTCTGCCTGGAGGGCATCAAAGAGCGCTACGGCGACATCAGCGAGGGACTCCAGCGCCGGCTCGATTACGAATTCGAGGTCATCCGCTCCAAGGGCTTCATCTCCTACTTCCTGATCGTCTGGGACTACGTCAACTACGCCCGCAGCCACGGCATGCGCTGCGTCGCGCGAGGCTCGGCCGCTGGCAGCCTCGTCGCCTACGTGCTGGGCATCACGAACGTCGACCCGATTCGCTACGACCTGCTCTTCGAGCGCTTCCTCAACCCCGAGCGCATGAGCATGCCTGATATCGACATGGACTTCCCCGACGACCGACGTGAAGAAGTCATCCGCTACGTCGCTGATAAGTATGGCTGGGACAAGGTTGGCCAGATCGTCACCTTCAACACGATGGCCGCCAAAGCCGCCATCCGCGACGTGGGCCGCGTCATGGGCATGCAGGCGGAGGCCGACCGCGTAGCGCGACTGATTCCCGGCGGCCCGAAGGTAACGATCAGCGGCTCGCTCGACGAGGTGAAAGAGCTCAACCAGCTCTACCAGCAAAGCCCCTCCGTCCATAAGCTGGTCGAGGTGGCGCGCAGCCTCGAAGGCACCGTGCGCGGCGTCGGCATCCATGCCGCCGGAGTGGTCATCTCGCGCGAGTCGCTGGTCGAGACGATCCCGCTGCAGCTGCGCGACTACAAAGACCCCAACGACACCTGGCTCGTCTCGCAATACGAGCAGGCGCACCTCGAAGACCTCGGATTGATCAAGTTCGACTTCCTCGGCCTTTCCAACCTGACCATCCTGATGAACTCGCGCAAGTTCATCCAGGAGACACGCGGCATCGACATCGATCTCGACCGTTTGCCCGAGGACGACGAGAAGACGTACAAGCTGCTCGGCAGCGGCGACACGACGGGTGTCTTTCAGCTCGAATCAGGCGCGATGCGCAGCTACATCAAGGAGCTGAAGCCCACCTGCATCGAAGATGTCACAGCGATGGTCGCGCTCTACCGTCCCGGCCCGATGGACTCGATCCCGCAGTTCATCAAATCGAAGCACGGCGAAGTCGAGATTCGCTACCTGCATCCCCGGCTGGAGCCACTGCTCAAAGACTCCTACGGCGTCATCGTCTACCAGGACCAGGTGCTGCTAATCGCGGTGCAACTCGCGGGCTTCAGCTGGGGCGAGGTCGATAAGTTCCGCAAGGCGATGTCGAAGAAGAACCGCGAGGCGATGCTGGAGTATCGCGGCAAGTTCATCAAAGGCTGCGTCAAGAACGGCATCTCGGAGAAGGTCGCCGAGCAGATCTTCTCCTTCATCGAGCCCTTCGCTGGCTACGGGTTTAACAAGTGCGCTCACGGCTCCACTGAGATTCAGCTGCCCGACGGCAGCCGCACGACACTCTCCGCAGCCTACCGGAATCCGCCTGCCGAGATCATGGCGATGTGGCCCGACGGGCAGATCAGGCCACATCGCGTCGCCCGCATCGTCCAGACGGGCCGCAAGGCGCTACTCCAGATTCGCACGGCCTCGGGCAAGTCCATCAAAGTCACGCCTGAGCACCGCCTGCTCACGACCCAGGGCTACCTCGAAGCCAGCGCCATGCGCGTTGGAACCGAGCTCATCACCGCGCCGCGTCGCGTCAACGAGCGTCAGCGCGCAGCGCGACGAGCCAGCATGGCGCGCCTCAATCGCAGCGCGCCGCAGCGTGTCCGCTCCAGCGAGCGGATGCGCTTCTACCAGGCCGCGCGTGATCCCGAGGCGCAACGCGAGCATATGCGGCGCATGCACGCGACCCACCCGCACCTGACCCGCAACGGGGTGGCGGCGATGCATGAGCGCATCAAGTGGCTCTACACCAACGATCCCGCCTGGAAGGCGCAGTTGATGGCGAAGACGCTGGCGGCCACGCGCGCCTGCTATGACACTGGCCCCGGCTATGGTCGCTGCTCGATCGCATCGAACGGCATGTGGTGCGCGAGTCAGCCTGAACGTGACATGGCCGAGTGGCTCATCGAGCAGGGTGTTACATTCGAGATGCATAAAGTCCTGGGCAATGGGCGCATCTGCGACTTCTATTTCAACGGCATCTATTGGGAAATGGACGGCATGGACCGCGAGGCGGGCTACTTCGCCGAGAAGTATAGAGACCTGCCCTATGTCGTCGTGACGCCCGAAGACTTCAAGCCTGTCGTCTTGCGCCACCTGGGCGTCGCGCACGCGGCCAACGGCGATGCCATTATCAGCATCGAGCCGTGCGGCGAGGCGATGACCTACGATGTCGAGATGGAGGCCGACGGCCCGCTCAACTACGTCGCCAACCGCATCGTCTCGCACAACAGTCACGCATGCGCGTATGCATGGGTGGCCTATCAGACGGCGTATCTCAAAGCGAACTACACGGCGGAGTTCATGGCCGCGACGCTGACGACCGAGGCGGGCGACTCGAAGAAGGTGGTGGCCGCCGTCGACGAGTGCAGCCGCATGGGCGTCGAGGTGCTGCCACCCGATGTCAACCGCAGCGGGTCAGGCTTCACCGTCGAGACGCTGCCACCCGGCGAGGACGGCGCGCAGCGCTGGGGCGTGCGCTTCGGCCTGGTCGCCATCAAGAATGTCGGCAGCCGTCCCATCGAGGAGCTGCTGGAGGCGCGGCGCGTCGGTGGCCCATTCACATCGCTGGCCGATCTCTTCGCCCGCTGCGACAGCAAGAACCTGACACGCGGCGCCGTCGAGTGCCTCATCAAAGCGGGCGCGCTCGATACGCTGGGTCGACGCAGCCAGCTGCTCGCCGGGCTCGACCGCGCCATCCTCTATGGTCAGCAGCAGCGCAAGATGCGTGAGATCGGGCAGAATAGCCTCTTTGGCTTCGGTGCGACCGGTGGCGACAGCAGCGATGACTTCATCCTGCCGGACGTGCCAGATCATCCGCAGCAGCAGCTGCTCGCCTGGGAAAAAGAACTGCTCAACCTCTATCTCTCGGCGCATCCGCTGGCG
>DASQSS010000063.1:0-22013 GCA_035642255.1 Ktedonobacterales bacterium
CCATATTCGCCATATTCGCCATATTCGCCATATTCTTGACGTTGGCGATTACCTCAGAGCGGCGCGGCCCACTTTCACATTCACTACCCGACCCCCTATCAATGAGCGGCGTGAGACGCATCTCCTTCATCTCCGCGCTCCCACATCTCTCCCTCATTTTCCTTCCACTTCATTTCGCTCTATTCCATCGCTCCGTCAACACTCCGTCGCGTCATCGCGTCATCTCCGGTTACCATATCAATCACCGCACGCTTGCCATGGCAAGCGTACGGTGATTGATATTATGTAGCATTCATGTACTATTCGCAAATGGTGGTTTGTACATAGTTGTCATAATAGAAGACGAGCAAGCGAACATAAATACGCCAGACTTGCTGCTGTTTCTTAAATGAAACATTTGTAGGCTTGATCACCGATGAGGCGGCCCGATGACCCTGAGTAGGTGATCGAGCGAGCGACCTCTCCTTCGCAGTGGTGATGGGAGGACAGTGGCGGCCCTTGTTGGCGGCCGATGTTGCAGGTTGGCCACCGATTCGTCTCTGGCGGCGGGTGGTCAGCGAAATGCGCACGCGGGCGGCAGAGGCTTCACGATTGAGAGCGTCCCCGCGCTCCTCATGCCGTGCGGCAGTGGCTCTGGATAGCGGCTGCAGCGGGCGCTAGGCAGCCAGGGCGGGACGCCACCGACGGCCAACTCGATGCGCGCTGTGCTATGGACAGAGATACCGTATATGGATCGGTCGCATCACCCGGAAGCGTCGCCCACAGCTCAGGAGCGGGCGAGCAGCCGCGCTCGGACTGTCTCGTCTGTCGCTACGTCAATAACCGTCCATGCCATAGCGAGGGCGCCGTCAAAGAGCGCCTGATCGGCAGTCTCAGTGGCGCAATGCGCCGCGAAGGCAGGCTGATGATTTACGGCGGGTAACGAGCCGATGCCGATGGATGGGTGCAGAGTGGGCATGACACGGGAGATATTGCCCATGTCCGTCGAGGCGGCCATAGGGGACTCGATGAAGTTGCGGCCGAGCGCCTCCGCGTTGCGTCGATAGAGGGAGGCGAGGTCCTTGTCGTGGGTCACCTCGGCATAGGGCTTCTCCCCGCCCACGATCTCTAGCGTCGAACCGGTGGCCACGGCGCCGGCCTGGAAGCAGTTGACGATGCGCGGCCGCAACTCAGCGAGCTGGTCCAGGCTCCGTGCGCGCATGACGTAGCGCGCCGCTGTATGCGCGGGGATGATATTGGGGGCGTCGCCACCCTTGGTGGTGATGCCGTGGATGTTGTCCGTCGGACGCAAGTGTTGACGCAGCAGCCCGATAGCGACCTGAGCGATGAGCAGCGCGTCGGCGGCATTGATGCCCTCCGTTGGCGACGCGACGGGATGCGCCTCTTTGCCGGTATAGTGAACATCGAACATGGCCGCCGCGATCAGAGATGGCTCTGCGACGTCGAACGGCGTCGGATGGACCATCATGGCGGCATGCATGCCGTCGAAGGCGCCTCGCTCCAGCAGGAGAATCTTGCCGCCCGCGTCGCCGACCTCCTCCGCTGGCGTCCCGATAACGTTCACCGTGACACCCAGATCGTCGGCGACAGCGGCGGTCGCGATCGCGGCGCCAACGGCCATCGCAGCGATCAGGTTGTGTCCACAGGCGTGACCGATGCCGGGCAGCGCATCGTACTCGGCGCAGAAGGCGAACTGCAAGGGACCTGAACCGGAGCGCGCGCGCAATGCCGTCGGCAGACCGTAGATGCCCAGCTCCACCGTGAATCCGGCGGCCGCAAGCGCTTCAGCCACCCAATGCGAGGCACGCTCCTCTTCGAATGCTATCTCGGGGTTAGCGTGTATCCGGTGGCTCAGGTCAATCAGGCGGTCTCGCTCGGCCAGCATCCGTGCGCGAGTGGCAGCCTTGGCATCCATATGACCCTCCCTTGTGTTCGCAGCATGATGTGCGACATGCTGAACGGGCAGACGATAGCTGTACGGTCAGCAGCGTTGGCGCGGAGCGCTCTTCCCGTGGGCGCGTGGGACAATGAGCCGCTCCCATGACAGTTGATACGGCGCCTGTCACCAGTATAGCGTACACGCGGGACGAGGCGAGGACGGCCTCCTACGATGCTAGCACAGGGCGCGTCAGCACATGGCGATGGCGGCGCGTAGCACGGCTCCACCTCATAACGGGATGCGCTTCAGGCCGAAGTGAACCAGCGCGTCAACCAGCGCATCGCCTCGGCGGAGCTGGCCCGTTTGACGCCCGCGCATGCCACGCCATATAGTGTCACCGTGCAACTCATCTTTCTGGGCCCGATACGTTGCGCGTTGTGAAATCTCGGGAGTAGGCGCTCCTCTAGCGCCAGCTCTCCCAGCGCCAGCTTTACAAGAGTCGTTTGGGTTGTTTGGCTCCTATGTTCCGCGCCGCCGGGGAACATAGGAAGTACGCAGACGTCGTGTAGCGCCAAACCTGTAATGTGACCGTACTGCTTCGCCACAGACGCGACGGGCCTGTTGACGTCCGCTGGCGATTCCTCGCGCTGTTCGCACTGGTGAGCGACCTGCTTTCCGTCCTGGCCTATGGACACGCTGCAGCCGCCCCAACGTCGGACCGCGGGAATGTGCTCCTCTACTTGCGCATGCCTCAGCACGCGCCAACTCTTCCAGTGGAGGTCAGCAGTGATTCCAGAAAATTTCACCTACGTTGCTCCTTCGTCACTCCCCGAAGTTTGGGACGCCCTGCGCGAACATCCTGACGAGACGAAGCTGCTAGCTGGGGGCCAGAGCCTGATTCCGCTGATGAAGTTCCGGCTCGCCTCGCCCGCGTACCTTGTCGATCTGCGCCGCGTACCCGGCCTGGCGACGCTGGAGGAACGTGACGGCGCACTCGTCATTGGCGCGATGACACGCGAGTCCACGCTCGAAAAGTCGCGACTCATTCAACAGCGCTATCCCGGTGTTCACGACGCCAGCGCCGTCATCGCCGACCCACTCGTTCGCAACTGGGCGACCGTCGGAGGCAACCTTGCCCATGCCGACCCAGCCAACGACCATCCCGCGATGCTGTTGGCGCTGGGCGCCCGCGCCGTCCTGCAGAGAGAGGGCGGCCGCCGCGAACTCGCGGTCGAAGACTTCATCGTCGACACGATGGAGACAGCGCTTCAGCCCGACGAAATGCTGATCGAGATCCTCGTGCCACAGCCGGCGCCGCGCAGTGGGTCAGCCTATTTGAAGTTTGAGCGCAAAGTTGGCGACTACGCCATCGCCGCAGTAGGCATATCGCTTACCTTTGATGGCGATGTGATCACCCACGCGGGAATCGGCATGACGAACGTTGGGCCGAAGGCTCTGCGTGCGCGACAGGCTGAGAAGTTTTTGGTCGGCCAGCAGCTGACAGAGGAGTCAGCGCGCGAGGCCGCCAGACTTGCCGCTGAAGACTCCGAACCCGTCGCCGATCTGCGTGGCCCGGCGGACTTTAAGCGCGCGATCATCCGCACGCTCACCACACGCGCGTTGCGCACAGCCGCCCAGCGCGCCACAGGCGTGACACAGGCGTGACACAGTAGTCAGGAGTGGCGCCATGACCCAGCACGTCAAGCTAACCATAAACGGCCAGCCGATCGAGGCCGACATCGAACCGCGCTTGCTGCTCGTCCACTTCATCCGCGAGATCGCCAACCAGACAGGAACGCATATCGGCTGTGACACGACGAGCTGCGGCGCCTGCACAGTGCAAATCGACGGCGTACCGTCCAAGTCCTGCACGCTGTTCGCTATCCAGATGGATGGCGCTGACATTCGCACTGTTGAAGGGCTCGAGCAGAATGGCGCGCTGCATCCCCTGCAGGAGGGCTTCTTCGAAGAGCATGGCCTGCAATGCGGCTACTGCACACCCGGCATGTTGATGACCGCGGAGGCGTTTCTGCGCGAGAATCCTGATCCGACGGACGACGACATCAGGGCCGCGATCTCTGGCAATCTCTGTCGCTGCACTGGCTATGTCAATATTGTCAAATCAGTGCAGTACGCCGCCAAACGTATTCGTGAGGCGCAAACTGCGCCTGTGCCCGCCGTGGAGGTGACGAGATGACGACGAAAGCGACATCTGTGCGCGGCATGGGGCACAGCGTCAAGCGCAAGGAGGATCCACGCTTCCTGCGCGGCAAGGGCAATTACGTTGATGACATCAAGCTGCCTGGCATGCTCTACATGGACATCGTGCGCAGTCCCTACGCTCACGCGACCATTACGCGGATAGACGCCAGCAAGGCGCTTGCGCTGCCCGGTGTGCTTGCGGTCATCACGGGCAAAGACCTCGACGCCGCTGGGCTGGCGTGGATGCCCACGTTGATGAGCGACAAGCAGATGGTGCTGCCCGTCGACCGCGTGGTCTATCAGGCGCAGGAGGTGGCCGCTGTCATCGCCACCGAGCGCTACATCGCCGCTGACGCCATCACGATGATCGATGTCGACTACGAGCCGCTGCCCCCGGTCGTTGATCCGTTCAAGGCGCTGGAGCCGGACGCGCCACTCGTGCGCCCCGACCGTGAGCAGAAGACCAACCACATCTGGCACTGGGAGGCTGGTGACGCCGCGCGCACAGACGAACTGTTTCAACAGGCCGACGTGGTCGTCAAGCAGGACCTCTATATCCCACGCATCCACGTCTCGTCCATTGAAACCTGCGGCTGTGTCGCCTCCTTCGACAAGATCGCGGGCAAACTGACCATCTACATGACGACGCAAGCGCCCCACGCCATCCGCACCGTCTTCTCGCTGGTGACGGGCATCGCTGAACATAAGATTCGCATCATCTCGCCGGACATTGGCGGCGGATTCGGCGGCAAGGTCCCCGTGTATCCCGGCTATGTCATCGCCAGCGTCGCATCATTGCAGACCGGCCGTCCCGTTAAGTGGATCGAAGATCGCTCTGAGAACCTGCAGGCTGACAGTTTCGCGCGCGACTACCATATCAGCGCCGAGCTTGCCGCCACAAGCGATGGCGTGATGCAGGCGCTGCGCGTGAAGACGCTCGCCGACCACGGCGCGTTCGACGCCGCCGCTAACCCATCGAAATTCCCCGCGGGCCTGTTTAGTGTCATTACGGGGTCATACGGTCTGGAAGCGGCGCATGTGGAAGTTGACGGCGTGTATACAAACAAGCCATCAGGCGGTGTCGCGTACCGCTGCTCCTTCCGCGTGACGGAGGCTGTGCATACCATCGAGCGCATGGTAGACACGCTCGCGCAGCAACTCGGCGTTGACCCGGCCGACCTGCGCATGAAGAACTTCATCCCGCCTGAGGCGTTCCCGTATACGTCGCCGACTGGCTGGGAGTATGACAGTGGCAACTACCCCGCGGCGCTGCGCAAGGCGATGGAAAAGATCGGCTACGCGGACCTGAGGCGCGAGCAGGCGGAGAAACGCGCGCGCGGCGAGCTGATGGGTATCGGCATCTCGACTTTCACAGAGATCGTCGGAGCTGGCCCGTCGCACACATTCGACATCCTGGGCATCAAGATGTTCGATAGCTGCGAAATTCGCGTCCATCCAACGGGGTCAGTTATCGCGCGTATCGGCGTTCAGACGCAGGGGCAGGGACACGAGACAACCTTCGCGCAGATCGTCGCCGAGGAGCTTGGCCTGCCAGTCGAAGACATCACCGTTGAGCACGGCGACACTGATACGGCGCCCTATGGTCTGGGCACCTACGCCAGCCGCAGCACGCCAACCGCTGGCGCCGCGACCGCCGTCGCCGCTCGCAAAATACGCGAGAAGGCCAAGAAGATCGCCGCGCATCTGCTGGAGGCCAATGTCGACGACCTCGAGTGGCAGGATTACAAGTTCCAGGTCAAGGGGTCGCCGGGGCGATCCGTGACCATGAAAGAGGTCGCTTTCGCGGCCTATACCAACTTCCCCAGCGACGTCGAAGCCGGGCTGGAGGCGGTTGACTATTACGACCCACCGAACCTGACGTTCCCGTTCGGAGCCTACATCTGCGTCGTGGACATTGATCGCGGCACTGGCCAGGTGAAGATTCGGCGCTTCGTGGCGATCGATGACTGCGGCACGATCATCAACCCGATGATCGTGGACGGGCAGATTCACGGCGGCCTGACGATGGGCATGGCGGCCGCGCTCCTCGAGGCCATTACCTACGACGAGAACGGCAATATCCAGCAAGGCACGCTCATGGACTACCTGCTGCCCACAGCCATGGAGACGCCAGTGTGGGAGACCGACAAGACGGTCACACCGTCGCCACACCATCCCTTCGGCGCGAAGGGTGTCGGGGAATCGGCGACCGTCGGAGCGCCGCCAGCCATCGCGAATGCGGTCGTGGACGCGCTCAGCCACCTGGGCGTCACCCACATCGACATTCCCATCACACCGTGGAAGGTGTACGCGATTCTGGAGGCTCACGGCGCGGCGGAAATTTAGCGCGGAGATTTCACCATGCATTTTACTGGCTCACAGCAGATCAAGGCCCCAGCGGCGAAGGTCTGGCAGTTCGTGTTGGACCCGAATAAGGTCGCTGAGTGCGCCCCGGGGTTCAAGACGATGGAGATTCTGGGACCCGACCACTTCAAGCCAACGCTCTCCGTTGGCATTGGCGCGGTCAAGGCGACGTTCACGCTCGATGTTCAGCTGGAAGATGTCCATGAGCCTGACCACGCCGCGATGCGCGGGCGCGGCTCAGCGGGGGGCAGCGCCATTGATCTGAAGGCGGCGATGGATTTGAAGGCGCTGTCAGAGTCAGAGACACAAATGGATTGGACAGCCGATGTCAATGTCAGCGGCACGCTCGCGAGCGTGGGCGCGCGCCTGATGGAAGGCACAGCGCAGCGACTCACGGGCAAGTTCTTTGACTGTTTCCGCCAGAAGCTGGAAGCGCCAGAGCCAGCCGCGCCGTCCGCAGTGTCTGGAACGACGGACGCTCCGTAAGCCACTGGTGGAAAGTGAGGGGCGCCCGATGCGAGAGGATATCCTGGCCCAGGCGCAACGATTGCGCGCGGAGGGGCACGCCTTCGCGCTGGCGACGGTTGTGGTGGCGCGTCAGCCGACGTCCGGGATGCCTGGCGCGCGCGCGATCATCCTGCCCGATGGTCGGCTGGAGGGGTGGGTCGGTGGGCATTGCGCCCAGCCAGCGGTCACGCGGCAGGGACTGGAGGCGCTCTCCGATGGCATGGCGCGTCTCGTCGTACTCAGCCCACACACACATGAGCCAGCGGAAATGAAAGAGGGGGTGGTGGAGACGCCCATGCTCTGTGGCAGCCAGGGGGAGATCCAGGTGTTCGTCGAGCCCTTCCTGCCGCAGCCAACGGTCGTCGTCGTCGGCTCCTCGACGGTGGCTCAGGCGCTTACCCGGCTGGCTACTGTGCTGGATTTCGAGGTGTGGGCATGCGACGCCTTAGCCGACATGCGGATGTTTCCTGACGTTGATCGCCTCGTGCCGACGCTCGATGCGCTGGCGCCGCAGTTGACGGAGCGGAGCTATGTCATCATCGCGACGATTGGCGAGTATGACGAAGAGGCGACTCTCACCGCCATGGAAAGCCCTGCCAGCTACGTGGGACTCATCGCGAGCAACAAGCGTTTAGCGACTGTCCGCGCCTACCTGACGGATCATGGCGTCGCCAACGAGCGCGCGGCGAGCCTGAAGCGTCCGCGAGGCTTGCCAGGATTCGCCATCAAGCCCGAGGAAATCGCCTTCAGCGCGCTCGCGGAGTTGATCGAGGCCCGCCGCCAGCGCGTTGGACTAACCGAGGGGTTTGCTCTTGAGCGCATGTGGCGACCCGAGGCGATAGACCCCATCTGTGGTATGACAGTGGACATCGCCACAGCGCGCCATACCGCGAAGCGCGGTAGCGAGACCTATTATTTCTGCTGCTCCGGCTGCAAAGCCACATTTGAGAAGCAGACGGCGCGCGCGTGACTTTCGTAGACGCTACGCCACTCATCTTCGGCAAGAGTCTTCAGCGTGTCATCCAACTGTGGTGGCGGGGTTCGCCTTGACAACACAGAGCGTGACGCCTTCGACCATGACTCTATGAATCACCCGATACGAGGGATATGTCTGGTCGCTCCCATCACGGGTGAACCCGACAAAGAAGTCGGGATAGGCGTCGCTGTTCCGGAAGCTGGCCGGCAGCGAGCGGCTGAGTGAGGCCTGCAAGAGATCTGAAGCGCCAACCGAGGGCGCTGGCGTGATGATGTAGCGCGGATAGTTCTGGCTCAGCCACTCGGCGGCCGCTGTGCCGCATGTCCCGTAGTAATCGGTGTCATATGCCGGGGCGGCGCCGTGAAGTCCCCCAACGAGCGGGCTAAAGTACGTGTATTCGTACGGTGAGAGCGCGGCCATGTCCGCAACGACCTGCGCGTAGCCCGCAATGGTCACGACGACGAGCGCTGCGGCCAGCCAGCGCAGCTCGACAGGACGGCGACGGCTCCACAGGAAGGCGACGCTGCGTATCAGGCCATATGCGGCAAGGAGGACAAGCGGCGGCGCTATGAACAGGAACTGGCGCAGCGCATTGTAGAGCACGGGATGGAGCAGCAGCAGCGAGGCGAACGGAATCACGAATGCGAGCGCGACAGTCAGCGCGCGCGGATCGATCTGTCGGCGCAGAACAGCATCCCCCACCACCAGGGTCACTCCAAGCAGCGCGAGCAGCAACAACAACGGCGGCGAGCCGATGGCGAGCCAGGTCGGCGCGTACGTCACTGGCAACCGCGCAGCGGGATATTCCACGCCATTGAAGAGCACCTGGCCGGTCCAGGGGTAGTGGCTCAAGACCTGGACGGAATCCACAAGATTCTTCAGTGGACTGAGAAAGACAAACGGCCAGAGCGCCGCAGTTACCAACAGCCAAACACTCGTGATGATCGCGGCGATGACGCCCTGCCATGCCAGCGCGCGCGCCGCGCGTCGTTCGGTCCACGCTGCCTTCCCATGGATGAGCCACCAGCCAGCCACAAGTGTCAACAGCAGCGCGAACCATATGATCGCGGTGACGCGTATGGCGGTGGCGACGCCAAGGTAGCCACCCAGCAGCACGGCGACTTCAGCCGCACGCTTGCGTTGGCTCCAGTATCGCACTAGTAGCAGTGTCATCCAGAGCGCGAACAGCATCGAGACAGCGGCCGGCACATCCTTCGGGTTGTTGTACATGGCGCCGTAGTAGCGCGGATAGAGCCACAAGCCAACCGCAGCCGCTAACGAAACCCAGGGCCCACCAAGCTCCAGGCCACAAAGAGCGATCGCGACCACCCCCAGCCAACCAATCACGCCGGACGCTATGCGGCGCGTGAGCCAGGGATCGACGCCGGGAAGCCAGGACTGGAGCGCCGCGATGACCGCGTCTACGATGCCGCCATGTTCAGGCATATGTACGGCGGACGGAAAGGCTCGCAGAAATGAGGTGTCATGACCGAAGCTGCGATACCATGCGAGCACGTATTGCCCGTAGACCTGCTGAAGAGGTTCATCACTGGTGACGCCGTATCGATGCGCCTGGGTGAGCGTCGTGATGAACGTGACAATCAGGAACAGCGCTAGCAGGCCGAGCGGAGTCGCGTCGCGCGCACGCCGCAGTACATCGTTCGCGGCGTGCGCGGCGCTCTCGTGCATCACCCCGTCGTGGTCGCGTTCATCCTGCGCTTTGTGCGCCGATTCCGCAGCGCCGCGTGTACGACGCGATATCCTCGTCAACGTTTCCCCTCACTGTCCACCACAGGATACGCCGTCTCTCAGCGTCGTCTATTTTCCCATGCTTCGCGTACAGACACAAGTCTATTGTCCTACGTTGTAACAGCGCTCCAGGCGCGCTGTCACAACGCCTGGCTTGACCTGGCACTGACTTGACGGGGTATGGGCAGAGTGGCGCGGGCGCCGACACCCGCCTGCCACAAGCGATTGGAGCCGCCGAGAGTTCGCTTGCCAGGTTTACGTATTCTTGCTAGAGTATGCAAAACGAATTGCGCCAGCCCTTGGTGTGGCGCCTGTCCCATCAGCCCGTAGGGGAAACCGGATGCGTGATCTGCATTTTGACGGAGAGTTTCTTCGCGACTTCAATGCCGCGAGCAAGACGTGGTCGTGGGCGTCCTGGCATGAGGTACGCGCGGCGCAAGAAATGACAGCGCAGCGCCTGCTCGAACAGGTCTTTGGCAGCGGCGACTCAGCGCCCAAGGAGGGACCATCCGAAGAGGAACGGTAGCGGAACGGCGGTAGAGGACATTGCATGAGGACCTGCCGTGTGTGATGCTCTGAAGTTCGCACGTTCGCTAGCTCGCAACGCGAATGGACGGTATGAGTTCATGACTCGTCATGGCTCTTACCGTCCATTCTTTAGCGTCATGTAGTCCAGATTGGACGCTGCGCGCATCGAGTGTTGACGCGCTCTCCATGACGCGCCGTCAGGGGCGATCAAAGGCGCCCGCGCTGCGCTGGTCTATCGTTACGCAGTCGAGCTTCGTGTCGATTGGGTTCCGGTAGTCTGCGCGCTTGGATGCAGAACGACCTTGGTGTACCCTTCGATACGTTTGTCGAACTTTTCGTACGCCTGAGGCGCCTGATCCAGCGGTATCTCGTGTGAGACGACGAAGCTGGGCTTCGCGCGGCCCGCGATGATCAAGTCGCGAAGCTGTCGATTGTAGCGCTTGACGTTGCATTGGCCCGTGCCCACGCGCAGGCCCTTCTCAAACATCTTGCCGATGGCGACCATCAGCAAGCCCTGCTTGGCGTTGGCATCTGGACCGCCTGGGTCAGATGGCACATACAAGCCGGGGACGCCGAGCATGCCAGTCGCACGCACCGAGTTGATGAGCGCGTTGAGCACCGTAGCGGGCTCTTCCTTCTGCGCGCCCTTCGTCACCGCCTGATAACCGACCGCATCCACGCCTTTGTCGGCGCCCTCGCCACTGGTCTGGTCCTTGATCTGCTGGACCGGATCCCCCTGGTCGAAGTTGATGGGGATAGCGCCGATTTCCTTCGCTTTGTCGAGGCGCTCTTTGATGCGATCGACCACAAACACGCGCGCTGCGCCGCGCAGCAGCGCCGAATACGCCGCCATCAGACCAACTGGGCCAGCGCCGTACACAGCGACCGATTCACCAGGGCTGACCTGCGCCAGCTCACACCCGTGGTAGCCCGTTGGGAAGATATCGGCGAGCAACACGAAATCAGCCTCATGCTCATTGCCCGGTGGCAACACGAGGCAGTTATAGTCGGCGAACGGCACGCGTAGATACTCGGCCTGGCCGCCAGTGTATGGCCCCATCGCGACGTAGCCATAGGCGCCACCCGCGAAACCGGGGTTGACCGTCAGGCAGAATCCTGAATAGCCCGCAAGACAGTTCTTACAGAATCCGCATGCCACATTGAAAGGCATGACCACGCGGTCGCCTTTCTTGATCGTGACGACACCTGGCCCGACATCCTCCACGATGCCCATATTCTCATGGCCGAAGACGATGCCCGCTTTCGCAGCTGTACGTCCCTCGTACATGTGCAGATCCGACCCGCAGATCGCCGATGACGTAATCCTTACCAGCGCGTCATTGGGGTCCTGGATCTTCGCATCAGGCACATTCTCGACCGCAACCTTGAAGGGTTCCTTGTAGACGACTGCTTTCATCCTGGCCTCCTAAACCTGGCGTTCATCGGCAGATTCGATGCCTCCGGAGCATCAGCCGATCTTGCATCGTCTGATTCGGGTTCCTCGTCTACAGCAGTGATGGCGGCTCCTTTCGTGACCTCCACGCGTTCCTCACACGCGCGATTGCGCCGAGGAATGCGTGGATGGGTATCAACTGTGCCCGCAACGATGGCGCCAGTTACACAGGCTGGAAGTACATGAAAATCATGGTGTCCACGGTCACAATGCTGGGCGAAGCGCATCGCTGTCCGTCAGTGACGTACACCTGGGCGGAGGCGCGGAAGGCAGCAGTGAGGCAATACTCGCTCAGGGGATGAGGGAGGTGAACGTCTGGAGGAGGTAGAGCAGGCTCGCGAGCGTGACGACGCAAGTGACGATAGCGCCAGCAATGGCCAATCCGCGCCCAATCCGATGGCGCCCCATGACCTGTTTGTCGCGCGCGATGAGGACCATGAGCGCGAGCGTGACGGGAGTCGCGAGGCCAGCCAGGATAGAGCTGAGAAAGAGCAATTGAATCGGCCCCAAACCAAGAAACGTCAACGCTACGCCTGCGACGAGCGCGAGAATGAGGGCCAGATAAAAGCGCGGCGCGCGCGCAAAGCGTTCATCCAGACTACGCCGCCAGCCAAACGCTTCCGCCATAACATAGGCGCTGGTTCCCGCCAGCACCGGAATCGCGAGAACCGCTGAGGCGAGCAGTCCAATACCGAAGATGACGCTCGCAAATTGGCCCGCGACAGGAGTCAGCGCGCGCGCCGCGTCTTGCGCCGTCTGCACCTGCTGGCCGCGCACGCCCAGTGTCGCGCCCGTAGCGATGGTGATGAACCAGAAGAGTAGTCCGGAGATCACCATGCCAGCGCCGGCATCCACCTGTACCAGACCCAGACGCCGCAGCGGAGGGCGCTCCGCCCCTTCCTCGATCGTCTCCCAGACATACGCGTAGCTCGTCAGCGTTGTCCCGAGCAGGGCGATAGCGCCACTGATATACGCGCTGGAGAAGTTGAAGTGCGGTATGACGGTGTGCATCAGGACATCGCCCCAGTTGGGCCGAGCCAGAAACGCGGCAATGACATACATGCCGAACAGCAGCAGGACCCACCGTAGAATGCGTTGCACGCTCGCGTAGCTTCCCCAAATGAGCAGGGCGCCGAGTACCAGCGCAAGTGGAATGACGAACCAGGAGTACGGAACGCCCGTCAACAGACTGAGCGCGGCGCTACCGCCTTCGAGGTCAGCGGCCAGCGTCACGACATTCACGCCCAGCACGCATAGCAGAGCCACCCACGCCCATAGGCGGCCGTAGCGACTGCGGACAGCGTCTTCGAGACCCGTGCGCGCCACCAGACCAACGGCAGCGCTGATAGACTGCACGATGATGAGCATCGGGATGACCAGAATCACGAGCCACGAGAGTCCGTATCGCGTAGTGGACCCGATCACGGCGAGTGAGGCGACAGAGGTCGGATCATTGTCGGACGCGCCGGAAATGACACCAGGGCCCAGAATCGAGAACAGAGCGAGCGGCTTGCGCCGCAACACACGCAAAAACAATCGCGCGCGTTTGCCCGGTGGCATTTGCGGACGTCGCTCGCTTTGCGTAGCTTGCCCCATGTTGACGATTCTTTCCTCTTCGGGCTATGTCGCTCAATCCAGCGTCCTGGCATCCAGTATCCTGCGCATGCGTTGAGGTCGCATATCACGGGCCGACGCACGAACAACCGCTAACAGTGTGACATTCCTCTCGCAGGTGTGGCGCCAGCGTCAGCAAGCGATCTGCCGCCGTGCTGGTGCGCCGCCAAAGGCCAACTCACCGCCCGTGGCACGAGAAATGCTCATGCCGAGCGCAGAGCTAGGTTTCTAGAGGAGTCTACCTAGTAGGTTTCTAGAGGAGTCTACCTAGTAGGTTTCCATTCTGGCTACTCTGCGGACGCGTTAGCGCCCGTGAAGCGCGCGGGTCAGTTCTCGTGTCGATCGACAATCCGGAAGGACGTCCCAGATGTCGTCGCGGCGCGTAGAATCGACGATTTCTGGCGTCGCCAGCAAGGAGGAGTTGTCGTTGGCTCTAGCCCTTGAGCAGTTCGAACATCAACTCACGCCCATCGTCAAGCAGGTGGCGCAACTGTTGCGCACGCGGGTCTGGGCGGCCGACGCCCATCGCGTTATCATCGCGAGCAGTGACGCCAATGAGATTGGTTGCCATGTGCGCTCGCTCACCCGATCTCTTGGGCGCGACGCATACGTGATGCTCGCCGCGCCACTCCAGCTTGCGCGACTGGGCGCTCACGAACTCTACGTGGAGCGGCTCAGCAATGAGCCGTTGTCACCACGCCTTGCGCTGGCGCTGATCGAGCTGGTGGCCAGTCAGTCAGCGGGCGCGGCTGAGGCTCCGGACCATCATGAGCTCAAGAATCACTTCGTCTACAATCTGCTCTTCGATTCATCAATCGACGAAGAGTATCTCATTCGCCAGGGCCAGATATTGGGCATTGACCTCACTATTCCGCGCGCTGCGATTGTCATAGACGCGACCGACTTTTTGCTGCCATCGAGAGCGTCCGAGCTGACCGACCTCGATCAGGCGCTCATGCGCCAGCGCGCGCGCGCGGTCATCAACAGCGTCGTCAACTTCTTCCACCTGCCTTCCGCTACGATCTGCGCGTATGTCGGCAACGGCGAGATAGTTGTCCTCAAGGCCAGCAGCGCGCAGGACCTCGTCGCCTGGTCTGATGTGGCGAGCGAGCGACAGATGGATGAGACGATGCCATCATGGGCTGGTCTGCCCGCGCTCAAGCGGGCGGGGGCGGCGCTGCTCACGCATCTGCGCCATGACACACGCGCCAACATCTGCATCGGGATTGGTCGCTATCACCCGGGTGTACGCGGCCTGGAGCGCTCATATCAAGATGCGCGTACCGCGCTGACACTGGGGCGACACTTCCACAGTTCGTCGAACCAGATGCACTGCCTGGATAGTCTAGGCATCGCCGCATTCATAGGCATCGCCGACGAGCGCACCAAGGTTGATCTCGCGCGGAAGCTGCTCGGTCCGCTCGACCACGAGCCAGAATTGATCGAGACAGTCGAAGCGTTTTTCCTGTCTGGATGTAGCCCCTCATTAACGGCCAGCCAGCTCTGTGTCCATCGCAACACGCTCAATTATCGCCTGGAAAAGGTCGCCAGCCTGACCGGCCTGGATCCCCGTCGTTTCGATGACGCCGTGCAGATCCGGCTTGCGCTGCTGGTTCGCTCACTCCAACCTTAGCCCGCTGTCTTTGTGCAGACGCCCTACCGGGCATATTCAGCCACTCCGCAACTTTGGGCAAATGTCCCATGATACCTTTCCCCTCTCCACGTACACTCCATACTCAGAGGAATAGCTCTCGTCTGAGCCACTCTGGCTCACACACACCCAAGGAAGGAGAGCGGCCCATGATTCGTGAAGATGCGAGGGCGCGCGCGAGATCGCCGCACGCCGCAGACACCGCACGTTCAGAGCCTCGCTACCAGGGCGCGGTGATTGGCGCGCTCATCGAGCGGCGCGCGCTCATGGATGCGGCGTTTGCGCAGCTCGAAACGCGAGCGGACGCTCTGGCGCAGGCGGCGGACTGCCTGCTCGGCGCGCTGCGATTGGGGCATAAGGCGCTCGTCGCGGGCAATGGCGGCAGCGCCGCTGAGGCGCAGCACTTCGCCGCCGAGCTGGTAGGGCGCTTTCGACGCGAGCGCGACGCCTACGCCGCGCTCGCGCTGACGACGGATACGGCGATTCTGACCGCCATCGCCAATGACTACGGCTACGATGACGTCTTTGCGCGGCAGGTCTGCGGCCTGGGCTGCACGGGCGATGTCTTCATCGCCTTTAGCACCAGCGGAGAATCAGTCAATATCGTCCGCGCGGCCCAGGCTTGTCGCACGCGTGGCATCACTGTTATCGCCGTCACGGGTGACCGCCCCAACGCGCTCGAACGGGTCGCGGACATCACGCTGCGAATGCCCTCACTCGACACGGCCGCCATCCAGGAGCTGCACATGGCGACGACGCATATCCTGTGTGACATCGTTGAATCCGAACTCGTGGCGAGCGGCGGGAGCGCGCACGCATGAGTGGCGGGAATTGCGCGGATCAAGGGATCCACGGGAGTCACAGCAATCAACGGCAATCAACGGAATGGCGGAACTGTCATGGATGATTCGTCAACTCACAACGCAGCGCCAGCGCTCTTTCTCGACCGCGATGGCACGTTGACATATCCCTACCACTATCCCTCGCGGCCAGAACACTTGCGCCTGTATCCAGGGATTGGCGAGCCACTGCGCACGCTCCAACAAGCCGGGTTCCGCCTGGTCGTCGTCACGAACCAATCGGGCGTGGCGCGTGGATTCTTTACTGAGGCGGACCTCGCCCGCATGCACACGCGCCTTCAGGCGATGCTCTGGGAGCACGGCGTGCGACTGGATGCGGTCTATCATTGCCCGCATCATCCTGATGGAGTGGTCAGCGGTTTGAGCGTGCGCTGTGACTGCCGCAAGCCACAGCCGGGGATGGTCTTGCAAGCGGCAGGCGATCTCAACCTCGACCTGGCGCGCTCATGGTTTGTCGGTGACATCCTCGATGACATCGAGGCCGGAGCGCGCGCCGGATGCAGGACGGTGTTGGTTGACCTCGGAACCGAGGCGGCGCCGCTGCATGACCTGCGGCGGCCAACATTTGTCGCGCGCGACACTCCGCATGCGCTGGCAATCATTCGCGGCGCCGAGGGGCTTGGGCCAGCGCCAGAATTCACCTATCGGCCGGCGTCTTGGGATTCCAGCGCCGCTGAGCCGACCTCCGCACATCAAGCGGCGCTGCGAACCGCGATAGGAGGAGCGCATGGCTAACGCTGTAGAGCGCGTGCGACGCTTCCGTCATCTGCGCGTCCTGGTCATTGGAGACGCCATTCTCGACACCTACCTGCTCGGCGCCGCTGAGCGGCTCTGCGTCGAGGGTCCTGTACCGGTCGTGCGCAAGCAGAGCGAACGTCGTGTTCCCGGTGGCGCGGCGAACACCGCTTCGAACCTCCGTGCCCTTGGCGCGAGCGTGACCTATCTCGGGCTCATCGGGCGCGACGCCGCAGGCGCGATGCTGCGCGACATGATCCAGCGCCAGGGTATTGAGGACCGCTGGCTGCTCGAAGATGACGCCGTGACGACTCAGCACAAACTGCGCATCATCGCCGATGGCCAATATGTGGTGCGCTTCGACGAAGGCGCGACCAACACTCCAGCCATGTCGACGCGATGTCGTCTGCGCGAAGGCGTCGAATCGGAGCTGGCGCGCTGCGATGTCGTCGTCATCTCTGACTACTGTTATGGCGCGCTCGACGACGCGCTGATAGCGCATGTGAAGGCTCAACGAGAGCAACGCGACGCGCCACTAGTCGTTGACTCGAAGCAGCTGGCGCGCTTCCGAACTGCCCGCGCGTCGGTCGTTACGCCGAATCTCGCGGAGGCGCGGGCGCTCGTCGAGGCGCACGGGTCACTTGCCGCGCCGCTGACTCGCGGGGACGATCCGAAGGCGCGCGTCGCCGAGGGAGAACGACTTGCGGAGGCGTTGCTCGAAATCCTCGACACGCAGATTGCCGCCGTGACCATGGCCGCGGATGGCGTGGCGCTCGCGGCGCGTGACGGGCGGCGGTGGCGCATCCCGGCGTATCCGATAGCGCGGCCGAATGATGTTGGCGCAGGCGACTCCTTTACCTCCGCACTGGCCCTGGCCCTGGCCGCTGGCGCGGCGCCCGACGAGGCGGCGCGCATCGGTGTGGACGCCGCCAGCATCGCGGTCAGCAAGCGCTTCACCTCACTCGTGGAGCACCGGGAACTGCTGCAGCGAGTCAGCC
The DNA here is from genome assembly GCA_035642255.1 of Ktedonobacterales bacterium. Taxonomy (GTDB): domain Bacteria; phylum Chloroflexota; class Ktedonobacteria; order Ktedonobacterales; family JADMIN01; genus JAKAIY01. The sequence goes on from DASQSS010000063.1 coordinate 17,517, forward strand.
TGCGCGAAAGCGCAAGCGACGAACGCGCCCGGTTTTGGACGGGCAGCCCCGCGACACGCCGCAACGCGCTGCAAAACATTCAGGCGCGGCTCGATCTGGAGCGCGCCGCTGGGCGTACGGTCGTGTTCACCAATGGGGTGTTCGATGTGCTGCATGCGGGGCATATCGCCTACCTGCGCCAGGCGAAGGCGCTCGGCGACACCCTCGTCGTCGGCGTCAACAGCGACACGAGCGTCGAGCGGCTCAGCGGCGCCCGGCCGTCGCGCATGACCAGCGAACGTGATCGGCTGGCGTTGATCGCCGCGCTGGAAGTTGTGGACTACGCTGTGTTGTTCGATGAGGAGACGCCAGCGCGCTTGATTAGGGCCTTGCGCCCACACATCCACGTCAAAGGTGGCGACTATGCGGACGAGGCGCTGCCTGAATCAGAAGCCGTGCGCGAGGTCGGTGGACGGGTCGTTATCGTACCGCTCGCTGGCGATGCGGTCGCCGAGGAGCCTGGGCGCATTGTGTCGTTAGCGCCTGGCGCGCCTGAGTCAGATGGAGATCACGCGTATGCTGGATGAGGAGTGGCAGGACGCCCGCCGCATCCTGGCTGTGCGTCTCGACAATCTGGGTGATGTGCTGGTCACGACACCTGCGCTGCATGCGATCAAGGCATCCGTCCCCGGCGCACGCCTGACTCTACTGGCGAGCCCGGTGGGCGCGCAGGTCGGCGCGCTCGATCCCGATGTTGATGATGTTATCGTCTATACGGCGCCGTGGATGGATCCGTGGCGCAAGCTGCCACAGGACAGCGAGCGCGAGCGCGCCATGATCGAGACGCTCCGCGCGGGTCGTTTTGATGGCGCCATCATCTTTAGCTCGTATCACCAGAGCCCGCTGCCGGCCGCATATCTCTGCTATCTGGCGGACATTCCACTGCGCGCGGCGGCCTCGATTGATGGCCCTGGCTCGCTCTTGACGACACGCCACAAGCATCCCGACCGCATGATGCACGAGGTGGAGCGTGGGCTCGATCTCGTGAGCGCGCTCGGGATGTCCGCGCCGAGCACGGAGCTTCGCCTGCGCACACCACAATCCTCTCGTGACGCCGTACACGTTCGACTCTCGGCTCTCGGTGTTGAGCGCGTACGACCGCTGGTTGTCGTGCATCCTGGCTGCAGCATGCCCGCCCGTACCTACCCGTGGGAGCAATACGCTGAAGTCGTGACACTGTTGGTTCAGCGGCTTGACGCGACAGTGGCGCTGACGGGCGCCGCAGATGAGCGCGCGCTAGTGGAGCAGGTGTATGCGGCCACGCCCAACGACGTGCGTGATCACATTCAACCGCTCGCTGGCGCGCTCCCCTTTGAGGAGCTATGCGCGCTGATCGAGGCGGCTGACATCACCATCACTAACAACACCGGCCCAATGCATGTGGCCGCGGCGCTCAATACGCCAGTGGTTGCGCTCTTCGCGCTGACGAATCCGCCGGAGCAGTGGGGACCGTGGCAGGTCGCCAGTCGTGTGCTCTTCCATGATGTCGCCTGCCGCATCTGCTACAACCGCGTCTGTCCATATGAACACGAATGCCTGCGCCTCGTCTCCCCCGCGATGGTCGCCACCGCTGCGGCAGAACTGTTGGCTGGGACGCGCGCAACGCCAGGCCCACGAGAAAGGCTCGCTACGTCCTCCTCCGGCGCGAACAGCGGACAGGGAGGTGGCATATGAACGCCTGGCTAGACGCGCGCGAGTTGCTGGCAGTGCGCCCTGACAATATCGGCGATGTGATTATGCTGGGTCCGGCGCTGCGCGCTGTCAAAGAGACATCGCCACAGTCGCGCATCACGCTACTGGCCAGTCCGGCGGGAGCGAGCGCCGCGCCGCTGTTGCCCTGGATTGATGATGTCATCGTCGAGCGTGTCATCTGGCAGGACGTTGGCGGACGCATCGCCTTCGATCCCGCGCGCGAGCAAGCGCTGGTCGCGCGGCTGGCGCAGCGCCACTTCGACGCTGCGTTGATCTTCACATCCTTCAGTCAGTCGCCGCATACGCCTGGATACCTATGCTACCTGGCGGGGATTCCCCTGCGCGCTGGTGAGTCTAAGGAGTTCGGGGGCAGCGCGCTGACGACTGAGTTGCATGGCGCTCCGGACGAGATGCATCAGGTCGAGCGCAATCTGCGCCTGGTCGAGTCGCTGGGGTATGTCGCGCGCGATCGCACGCTGCGTGTCTTTCTGACCAACGATGACCGAGAGGAGGCGCGACGCCTGCTGCGCGGAGTCGGCGTCACACCCGAGGCGCCCTACATCGTGCTCCATCCTGGAGCGAGCGCGCAGGCGCGCCGCTATCCCACGGAGCGCTATGGCGCCGTCGCGCGCGTACTCGACGTACACGGCTGGCAGACGATTGTGACTGGCGTTGAGCGCGAGCGCGAGCTGCTCAGCGTGGTCGAGCGCGCAGCCCCCAGCGTCCCACACATCATGAATGACGGGCGACTGGGCGTCTATGCGGCGATCATCGAGCAAGCGGCGTTAGTCATCTGTAATGATACCTTGCCGATGCATCTCGCCGATGCGCTGCTCACGCCGGAGGTGGCCCTATACGCGGGAACGGAACTGGAGTCACAGTGGCGCCCGCGCGCTACGCGGAGCACGCTCCTGCGGCGACCTACGCCATGCCAGCCTTGCTATCTATTCACATGTCCGATCGGCCAACGGTGTCTTGACATCCCGCCAGAGGAAGTCGTGACGGCAGCCGAGGCCGTATTGACGGCGTCCGTATCCGTGGCGCGCCACGAGGTAGCGGCGGAAACCATGAACATCACGGATGTTCCCTTGATGGAGGAGAGTCGATGATGATAAGCGACTCCACTCCCTACATCTCGCCAACTGGCACGCTGCGCGTCAAGCGCATTGCGGTGGTGCGGGCGCTGCAACTCGGTGATCTGCTGGTCGCCGTTCCAGCGTTGCGCACGCTGCGCAGCCGCTTCCCAGAGGCTGAGGTGACGCTGATTGGGCTGCCGTGGGCCGCGTCTTTCGCGCAGCGCTTCTCGCGCTACATCGATCGGTTTGCAGAATTCCCTGGCTGGCCCGGCATCGCCGAGGCGCCATTCCAAGCGGAGCGCGCTCGCCGTTTTTTGGATGATCAGCAAGCGTATGGATATGACCTCGTCATTCAGATGCACGGCAGTGGCGGAGCAAGCAATCCATTCGCGCTGGCGCTTGGTGGTCGCGTGACCATCGGCTATGCGCAGGGCGAGCAGCCGACAGGGTTGTCGATGAGCGCGCCGTATCCCGACAACGAGCATGAAGCGATGCGCAATCTGGGGTTGCTGCGTCTCCTTGGCTGCGACACGCGCGATACCCGCCTGGAGTTTCCGCTGACCGCGGCTGACCAGGGCGAGGCGCGGACGCTCCTGAAGCCACTCCGTGAGAGCGCTGGAGACGCGCCGCTCATTGGCATCCATGCGGGTGCGCGCGCGTCATCGCGACGCTGGCCGTCGGAATCGTTCGCCGTCGTCGCTGACACACTCGCGCGGGATGAGGGCGCGCGCATCGTGCTGACCGGCGCGCCAGATGAGGCTGCCGTCGTCGCTGAGGTGGCCCGAGCGATGCGCTATCCCGCGCTCGATCTGGCAGGCAAGACGACGCTCGGCGGTCTAGCCGCGCTGATCAACCAGCTCGACCTCTTCATCAGCAATGACACCGGGCCAGCGCATGTCGCCCATGCGGTCGGCGCGCCAAGTGTGACGATCTTTGGCCCAGCCGATCCGCGCCGGTGGGCGCCACTCGATACCGAGCGACATAGCGTTGTCCGGCGTCCCGTGGCATGCAGTCCATGTGGCTATCGGGACTGCCCGATCGACCACCGCTGTCTAAGACTGGTGACGCCCGCGATGACGCTGGCGGCGGCGCGGCGACATCTCCGGAAAGGGGCGATCGCATGAAGCGACTCAATATCCTGATGTGGCATATCCACGGCAGCTATCTCAACACGATGGCGCGCATCGAGCACAACTGGTACCTGCCCGTGAAGCCCGGCAAACCCGAAGGCTACGGCGGACGAGGACCCACCTTCGACCTGCCAGATTACGTGCGCGAAGTCGCCGCTGAAGACGTACAGCGCCTTCCGCTGGACCTCGTGATCTATCAGACTCCGAAGAATTATCATGAGGATGCTGAGGAGATTCTGACGCCCGAACAACGCCGCCTGCCAGCTATCTATCTGGAACACAACACGCCCAAACCCTCAGCCGTGGAGTCGCGTCATCCGGTTGATGATCCAAATGTGCTGCTCGTCCATGTGACCCGCTTCAATCAACTGATGTGGGATAACGGGCGCACGCCGACGCGGGTGATCGAGCATAGCGTCGCCATCGACCCCGACGCGCGCTACCGCGGCCAGCGCGCGAGCGGGGTGACTGTCGTCAATGGCATGCGGCGACGGCCACGCATCACGGGCTACGACCTCCTGATGGAGGCGCGCGAGCATGTAGCGCTTGATCTCATCGGC
>DASQSS010000064.1:0-30271 GCA_035642255.1 Ktedonobacterales bacterium
TGTCAAGGGACAACTCGGCTTCACGCCCTATCTGCCTGTCTCATTGCCCAACGGCTCCTGCCTCGACCTGGTGGGCGGCTCGGTCCACGATCCTATCTTCGGCGCGCATCTGAGTATCACCTGGGTGTTGCCCAAAACCGGGCCGATCAGCTTCTCTGAAGCGCCCAAGCGCAACACGGATTCCTCGGCGCCGCAGTGCGCGCAGAGCCAGCAGGGCAGCGACGCGACGACCATCTGCATCGGCACGATGGGTGACGCAAGCGTCACTATCGCCTCGCATCTCAGCGAGCGCGCGCTCCAGGCCTACTTCCCCAAGCTCCAGTCGAATGTGGACTGGCAGCCGACAGCTCCCTCACCGACGGCGACCTCGACCGCGACGGTGGCGGCGACAGCGACCGGAAACTAGCGGGCCAGCGACGCGCCAGCCGCGCGGAATTCTCACCCATAGACCCCCGCATCCGTACACACCTTTGTGCTGGTATGCGATGGCGCGCAGTGGTTGCGCTGGCTCAGCAGGGAATGGGGTGGACGTCGCCTATGCCTGATCTGCAGCGGGATCTGCAGCGGGATCCTCAGGACGGGCCGCTCGTTGGGCATGTGGCGATCATCGGCCTTGGGCTGATGGGCGGCTCGCTCGGGCTGGCGCTACGCGCGGACGACGGATGCGGACGGCTGGCGGGCGTAGTCGTCGGCTATGACATCACACCGGACGTGACGCAGCGGGCGGTGGCGCGTGGCGCGCTCGATCGTGCGAGCGGAAGCCTCGCCGATGCCGTGATCGCGGCTGATCTGGTGGTGATCGCCACGCCCACGCTGGCCGCTGAGGCGACGCTGCGCGCGATGGCTGAGCATCTGGCGCCAGATGTGGTAGTGACAGACCTGTGTAGTGTCAAAACGCCGCTCGTCGAGCTGGCGTCGCTGACACTCCAGCATCCGCAGCGGTTCGTCGGCGGTCATCCAATGGCGGGACGCGAGCGAGCGGGCATCGAGGCGGCCATCCCTGATTTGTATCGCGGGGCGCGCTGGGCGCTTACGCCAACACCGCAGACGGCGCCAGACGCGCTGAGCCGTGTACGCGCGCTGGTGGTGGCGCTGGGCGCCGAGCCGCTGGAGCTAGCCGCTGAGGCGCACGATGCGGCGGTCGCGGGCATCAGCCATCTGCCGCTGGCGCTGGCCGTCGCACTGACACGGACGCTCGCGGAGTCAGACGATTGGCCGACCATGGCGCTGCTCGCGGCAGGCGGCTACCGCGACACAACGCGCGTGGCGGCGGGTGATCCGGTCATGGGACGTGACATCCTGCTGGCCAATCGTGAGGCGCTGCTGGCGCGGCTCGACGCCTTCGCTGAGACGTTGGCGCGGCTGCGCGCGATGGTAGCGCACGGCGACGCTATCGAGATCGAGGCGGCGCTGCGCGAGGCGCAGAGAGCGCTGCTGGCCTGGGAGGTATCGCGCCAACATCGCGCCACATGAGACGATAGTGACGCAGATGACGCAATGAACGCAGGCGTGCTATAAATCAGGCAAGTGTCGCATGACCGAGAAACGGGGGTTCCGATATGGCGCAGAGAAAAGGCGGAAGCAAGCTGAGCGACCGCATGAAGAGCCTGCTGACGCTCTCGACGCTGGCGGGCATCCCTTCCAGCCTAGCGACGATTCGCAAGTTTGTCTCGGCGATTGACTGGCGCGAGGCGCAGGAGGAAATTGCCGGAGAGCTCGACCGCAAGGTTGCGATCGTTGGCATGCCGAACTCTGGCAAATCTACCTTGTTCAATACCCTTCAGGGGCAGTATCTGTCGTTTGTCTCGCCTGAGGCTGGCGCGACGAAAGATTTCGTGCGGGGCGCGTTTGGCCCCTTCGCGCTGATCGACACCCCAGGGCACCTGCCTGATATGCAGCGCCAGGCGATCGACGAGGCGTCCGCCATCGTGTATATGCTCGACGCGACTGAGGGCGTGCGCCAGCGCGACGCTGAGATTATCCAGCAGCTACGTGATGGCGAGAAGCCATTTGTCGTCGCGCTGAACAAGACGGACCTGATGCCGGGCGATGTGGATGAGCTGGCCGCGCGCGCCGCGGCGCGTCTGCATGTGACGGATGTGACGCCGATCTCAGCGCAGACGGGCGACAATATCGCCGAGGAGCTGATTCCGGCGATCATCAACACCAGCCCGGAGGCGGCGTTGGCCCTGGGGCGTCTGCTGCCACAGTATCGGCGGCGCGCGGCCAACAAGCTCGTGCGGACGGCGACACTGGTGAGCCTGGCGGCGGGGCTACAGCCGATTCCTCTGGTGGATATTCCGATTCTGTTGAGCAACCAGATTCGCATGACGCTGCGTATCGCCGCGGTATATGGCGAACCTGTCACCGCGCAGCACCTGCGCGAGATTCTGACGACGGTGGCCGGAGGCCTGACGCTGCGCTATCTCGCTGAGGAGCTGGCCAAGGCGGCGCCCATCGGCGGCGATCTCGTCTCTGGCGCTATCGCGGCAGGCGGCACCTATGCGCTTGGGCAGGTCGCCATCGAATACTATGAGAATGGCAAACGCCTCTCGCGCAAACAGATCAACGACATGTTCAACCGTTACTATCGCCGCTACCGCGAGGAGCATCCTACCGACGATACCGTTGACGGCGCGGCGCCCGCGCTGCCACCCGCGGCCGAAGCCGTGGTGGCCGAGCCGATTCCGCCTCTGCGCCCTGACGGCGTGGTAGTCGAGCCGCTGGAGGAGGCGGGGCAGCTCTAGCCACCCCGCTCTCCCGCCGGGTCTCCCGCGTCTGTCGCCCGCTCACGCCTCCGCCTGCGCGGCGCTGCGCTCTGCGGCACGCTCCAGAGTATGCTTCTCTGTGCGCGGAGTCGTTGGCTGCGGCTCAATGCCCAGGCGACCCCGCGCGGTATCTCGCCTGCCGACTATCTTCGTATGCTCGAACGCGCTTGCCAGGCCAAATACCGGCATGTTGCCGTAGATCGCCTCATAGGCGCCCGGCTGAATTGTGTACGTTTCATGGAAGATGCCTACACTGCCGTCTCCGCCAATGGCTCGGTTGAATCGCTGCCACGCTTTCAGGTGCGGATCATCCTTGCTGCGGGCGAACCGCTCGAGATCTTCGAACGAGCGCCAGTACTGTACGAGCGCTACGCCTCGGCCGTACAGAAATGTTTGCGCGGACAGGAATCCCTTCTCCTGCTGATGAGTGTAGAGCGTGCGTAGCATTGGCCCCATCGCCAGCGCGGTTGGAACCCACTTGTGTAGCGCCCACCAGCGATTGACGCGCATGCCAATGATAAACACGACAAATGGCTCGTCCGCCACCGCAGTGTAGCGCCCTGGAAATACGGTCATCCTTCGCCTCACTTCCGGCTTACGACCGGCTTACTCTTAGCTTACTTTCGCTGATGTGTATGCTGCTGTGCGCAGGAACGCCATCGGCGATTGAAAGCGCCCGTCTTTCTGACAGTTCACGATAAACGGTTCAAGATAGACTATCTAGCGCATATGGTATACTTTAGACCATTATCTGTCAAGTCCCTGTGTGGGAGGCGGTCATGACTCAACAAGAAATGTCTCATCACGAGTTGCCGGTTTCGTCGTACGTCATCCTCGGTCTGCTGGCGACGTGCGGCCCGAGCACGCCGTATGAGATGAAGAAGCTCATCGATGGCTCCATTGGTTACTTCTGGGACTTCCCACGCGCGCAGCTCTATGTGGACCCCGAGCGCCTCGCGCGGCAGGGGCTGCTGGCGGAGGAGCGGGAGACGAGCGGGCGCAGGCGGCGAGTGTATCGCATTACAGCGGCGGGTGAGGAGGAGCTACGGCGATGGCTTCACGAGACGACGACGCAAGAGGTGGAGATGCGCGACGCTGGCCTGCTCAAGCTCTACTTTGGCCCGCTGCTCAGTCGTGACGACGTGGTGGCGCTTGCGCAGCGTGAGCGCGAGCTGCATCAACGCAGGCTTGCCACCTACGCCGCCATCCAGGCCGAGATCGCGCGGGACCCCGCAAGCGCGTTTGGGGTCGCTACGCTGCGGATGGGCGTAGCCTACGAGCAGATGTCTATTCGTTTCTGGGAGGATGTCGCGCAGTCTCCGCCTACAACGCCTACAACGCCTACAACGTCTGCCTGACATTCCCGAGCCTGTGGCGCATCTGGTAGCGCGACGTCTGCGTGGCGTCGCGCGATAGCGAGCTGACGGATATGTGCGCTATACAAGCTCGGCATGATGTGCTAGAGTGCTGGGGCGGCCCTCGGCTGGGGCAAGTGGTCGTCTCTTGGCTCAGATGCACAGTTGGCGCAGATGGCACGGTGGAGCGATATGTGACCCAGGTGTATTCTCGTAAAACGACGGGATCGCTGCTTCTCGCGCTCAGCGTCATGACGTTGGGCGCTTTGCGTGTCGTCAATCCGGCGGATGTGGGGATGAGTGGCGAGCGTGCGCAGGGATTGCTCGCGGCCCAGGTTGGCGGGCCGCGCATGGCGGGCGCGCCGAATCGGCCCACTGTGCCGCTGGAGACGGCGGCGCCATTGCTGGAGACCGAGCGCGTCTATCCCATCACGCTGCTGACGACGTCAATCGGTCGCTCCCTCGACAATGCGGTCAGCCTGCCTGATCCCAGCGTCTCGCGCGAGCATGCCCTGCTGACGCTGCGCGACACCGGCTGGCGGATCGAGAATGTCTCGCGGAGCAATCCCTTCTGGGTGGCAGGGCAGGTCGTGGCTCCCGGCGCGAGCGCCACGGTGCGGCCAGGCGACATCCTGCGACTCGGCTATACCTGCCTGCAGCTGCTCGCGCCGCTTGGCCACTCCACGCATCCGAAAGCGGCGCGAGCGAACGATGTGGCGGCGATTGACGCCGAGATGGCGGCGTTTGATCTGGACGCTGACTTTCTCACCGATCCCTTGGATGGCTATCCATCAGCTGATCCCGCGCACAGGTTCTCCTCGCTCGTGGACACTTCCCAGCGCGCGGCGCAGTCCCCAGCCTCAAGCAGTTGGAGCGATGTTCCCGCCGAGGCGATGAGCACGAATCCGCTCACGCCGGGCATCACGCTGCAATTCGCGCTGACGGGTCGCCTGAGCCGCAGCGCGTGGTGGGCGCTCGCGCTGATCGCGGCGGCGGTCTTCGTCGCCAGCGGCATCATCACGCTCGATCTCGCCGCGCTGGCTGGGCAGGTGGCGCTGGCCAATGGCGGGCTGCGGCAGGCGCTCACGGCGCTCTCCATCCCACTGGCTCCCGCTTTGGGTGTGGCGCTGCTCGTCGGCGCGCTGGATCGCTACGAGCGCGAGCCGCTGCTGACGATGCTGGGCGCGTTCTTCTGGGGCGCGATCATCGCCATTCCCCCGACGCTCTACATCGAGCGCGGTCTGAATGGCGCGCTGATGGGCCTCTTTGGCGCGCACGGCGCGGCGCTCGCGCTGACACAGGCGGCGACGCAGGCCGGGGTAGCAGGCGTGACGGAGGAGCTAGTCAAGGGAGCGGGACTGCTGCTGCTGATGGTCGCCCTGCGCGACGAATTCGACAACGTGACCGACGGCGTGATCTATGGCGCGCTGGTCGGCGCTGGGTTCGCGATGGTCGAGAACTTCGTCTACTTCGCGGTGGCGCCGCGCTCTGATCTGGGCCTGCTGATCGTTGGGCGCATCGCTCTCGGCTGGCTCAGTCACTCTACCTTCAGCGCGCTCTTCGGCGCGGGCCTGGGCTACATCCGCGAGACACGCGACCGTCGCGCGCGCTGGGTCGCGCCCATCGGTGGCATGATTGGCGCAATCATCCTGCATACGTACTTCGACTTCATCGCGCTCAGCGCCGACGCTACGGGACCTGCGCATCTGGGCGGGGTGGCGGCACCGACCCAGCTTGGTGACTGGTTCCCAGTGGCGTCCACTCTCGCCGATTACCTGCCGCTGCTGCTGACGGAGCTGGCATTGCTCACGATCGTGCTGGCGGCGTTGCGCCGCGAAGCAGCCGTGGTGCGCGCATATCTCGCTGTCGAAGTGTTGAGTGGTGTCGTCACGCCTGATGAATATCTCTTTGCGCAGGATGCCCGCCTGCGGTCGCTGGTGGAGCGGCGCTATGGCCTGAGCTATGGGCCACGCGTCTATCTGCTGGCGCGGGCGCTCTTCCAGACGGAGACGGGGCTAGCCTTCCGCAAGTGGCATGTGGAGATGGGCGATCCGCCAAAGCGGAGTGACCGCCAGCCCGAAGATGTGTACCGCCGCCGCATCAGTCACATCCGCCACGCGCTTGCCGCCGCTGTCATGGAGCAGACGCGCCTGTCGTAGTGGGGGCGTTAGCGGCCAATCAGCAGCCAGGAGACGAGCGCGGCGCAGGGAATCCATACGCCAAGCGCCAGCCCGCGCAGGAGCACAGCGCGCGGCGGCCGCCACTGGAGACGCGCGAGCAGCGGCGGCAGCATGAGGGCGATCAGTCCCTCGAAGAGCATGACATAGTAGGGTGTGTGGCCCAGCCCTGGCGCGTGCGCGTAGCGCCACCAGCCTGCGTGATAGGCCATCTCCTCATAGAAGGGGATGTTGAGCGCGCCCCACAGCCCGACCAGCGCCATCGCCAGCCAGCGCGGCGGACGCGGGGCGAGGGTATCGAGCCGCCACGCCAGATAGCCGATTTGCGCCAGCACGACCATCCACGAGAAGGGCATGTAGGCGGGCGACGCCCAGAGCATCGGCTCCCCTGGTGGATAGCTCAGCGAATGCGCGACGACCTCGCCGGAGAAGTCAGTAAAAAGCTCGCAGACGCCCGCCACCAGACCAAACGCCAGCAGTCGCAGCAGCAGCGGACGCCAGCCTTGCCGCAGGGTGAGCGCCAGCAGCGCCAGCGCGGTCAGCCCAACAGTCACGGCTGCGCTGATCCAGCCAAGCCTTCCCAGGGCGGAGATGATATGCCCCGCGACGAGCAGCAGGAAGGTCACCAGCATCGCGCCGTCGAGCGCAGTGATGCGGCGCGCCGCAAGCGGCTGGCCCACCATCTTCGCTAGCGCGGCGTCATCGGGCGCGTGCGCGCGTGGTCGCGAACTGCGCATGTGCGCCCTCTCCTCCTCGCGGTCCAGCTCCGCCAACCTCATCAACGCCGCCAACGCTGTCAACCCCGTCAGCGCTGATACATATCGGTCTATCACTCCAGAGCGTAGCGGATGGGCGTGGATGGAGGCGAGAGTCAGTGTCAGTGGGCGCCTGACCCCCGCCACGCGATACAATAGAGCGATGCGCCCTCGTCATGTGTGTGATCCAGTCCGGGCGCCGTCGAACTCATCCCTGAGGAGCCTGGAGCGATATGACCCAATCAACCGAAACCGCCGCGCAGGGCGCCAAGCGCAAGCGTATACCCGGCGCCTATGGCCGCGAAGAGATCGAGACGAACCAGCTGGAGCCGTGGCCGAATCCCAAACCCGAGCGCGACTATGTCGTGCATTTCGAGATCCCGGAGTTCACCTGCGTCTGCCCGCGCTCTGGCTTCCCTGATTTCGCCACGATCGTGATTGACTACACGCCGGGGCCGATGGTCGTGGAGCTCAAGAGCCTCAAGCTCTACATCAATGGCTATCGCGACCGCGCTATCAGCCACGAGGGCGCGACCAACCAGATTCTCGACGACCTGATCGCGGCGCTGCAGCCGCGCTGGATGCGCGTGGTGGCGGAGTTCAACGTGCGCGGCAATATCAAGACGGTCGTATACGCCGAGCAGGCCGCGCCAGACTACGCCGGGCCGCGCCCCGCGTATCAGCATCCCAGCTATCGCGGCATCTAAGCGTCGCATCTCGTGGCGCGAATCGCCCGCGGACTCTGCTGATATAATGCAGTGTCTTGCCCTGGCTGAAACGTCCACGAACGGACTGTCCCGACCACACTGACCACCTGGCGGCGCTTGGCTGGCGCTTGCTGGCATCACAGACATCCCGCTATGGGGAGAAGGAGCGCGCCGTGTCGAGCGAAACGCCCACGCCGTCCACCACCGCCAATACCGCTGATGGTACCCAAGGCGCTGAGAGCGCCACGTTGGGCGCGCAGGTTGATCAGATCGACCAGCATGCGCTGGATGAGGTCGCCCTGAGCCGCCAGGAGTATCAGTGGATCGTCGAGCTGATGGGCCGAGCGCCCAATCGGCTGGAGCTGGGTCTCTTTGGCGCGATGTGGAGTGAGCACTGCGGCTACAAGAATAGTCGCCCGCTGCTCAAGCGCTTCCCTTCGACGGGCGAGCGTGTGCTGCTCAAGGTTGGCGAGGAGAACGCTGGCGCGGTCGATATCGGCGATGGGCAGGCGGTCGTCTTCAAGATCGAGAGCCACAACCATCCCAGCGCCATTGAACCCTATCAGGGCGCGGCTACTGGTGTTGGCGGCATCGTGCGCGACATCTTCACGATGGGCGCCCGCCCGATCGCCCTGCTCGATTCGCTGCGCTTTGGTCCGCTGACCAGCCCGCGCAACCGCTACCTCTTCCACGGCATTGTTGGCGGCGTTGGCGGCTACGGCAACTGCCTCGGCATTCCCACGGTTGGCGGCGAGATCTACTTCGACGAGAGCTACAGTGGCAATCCGCTGGTGAACGCGATGTGCGTCGGACTGATCGAGAGCGACAAGCTGATTCCGGCGAAAGCGGCAGGCGAGGGCAATCCGGTGCTGGTGGTCGGGGCGGCGACAGGCCGTGACGGCATCCACGGAGCCACCTTCGCCTCGGTCGAGCTAGATGAGTCGTCGGAGGAGCGGCGCCCCGCCGTGCAGGTGGGCGATCCCTTCACTGAGAAGCTGCTGATGGAAGCTTGCCTGGAGCTGCGCGACAAGGGCTGGATTGTTGGCATGCAGGACCTCGGCGCGGCGGGCATGACCAGCTCGACCGTTGAGAGCGCGCACAAGGGTGGCGCGGGCATCGATCTGGATGTGCTGCGCGCGCCGCGCCGCGAGGCGGGTATGACCCCCTATGACCTGATGCTCTCGGAGTCGCAGGAGCGCATGCTTGTGACAGCCAAGAAGGGTCATGAAGATGACGTAGCGGCGCTCTTCGCCAGGTGGGGGCTGCGCTCGGCGGTGGTCGGGCATGTCGTCGCGGAGCCGGTCATTCGGGTGCGTGAGGGCGAGCAAGTCGTGGCTGAGATTCCGACAGAGTATCTGACCGACAAGACGCCGAGCTATATCCGCCAGGGAGTGCAGCCGCAGGAGCTACGCCGCCTGTGGACGTTCGACTACGCTACCTTGCGCCCGAACCTGCCAAAGCCCGCCGACGCGCTGCTGCGCCTGATTGGCTCACCGGACCTGTGCAGCCGCGAGGATGTCTATCGCACCTACGACACGATGGTCGGCACGAACACCGCGATTGGGCCCGGTAGCGACGCGGCGGTGCTGCGTGTGCCGCCAGCGGAGGACGAGCCGATTGGCCACAGCGTCACGACGGGAACCGAGCCGGGCGAGCGGCTGAAGCTGCTGGCGATGACGACCGACGGCAACGGGCGCCTGACCTACCTGCATTCCTTCAACGGGGGCGCGCTCGCGGTGGCTGAGGCGGCGCGCAACTGTGTCGTGACGGGAGCGCGTCCGCTGGCGCTGACGAATTGCCTCAACTTCGGCAATCCGGAGAAGCCCGGCGCCTACTATCAGATGGAGCGGGCGATCGATGGCATGGCCGAGGCGGCGCGCATCCTGGAGACGCCGGTGATCTCAGGCAATGTCAGTCTCTACAATGAGAGCTTCGGCCAGGGCATCTTCCCGACGCCCGTGGTAGGCATGGTGGGGCTGATCGAGGGGCGCGCGCCGACGCCGAGCGCCTGGGGCCGCGAGGGCGATGTGGTGGCGCTGCTGGGGGGCTGGAACGCGCACAGCGGCGATCTGGGCGGCAGTTCGTACCTGGCCACCATTCATGGGACGGTGGCGGGGCATCCGCCGCTGCTCGACCTCGACCGCGAGCGCGCCGTGCAGCGGCTGACGCTGGCGGGCATCGAGCGCGGGCTGATCTGCTCGGCGCACGACTGCTCGGATGGCGGACTGGCGGTAGCGTTGGCGGAGTGCGCCATCTGGTCAGGGCTGGGTCTGTGCGGGGCCGAGACGCCGCTCCCCGGCCTGGCGGCAGGCGATGCGGATGCGTTGGCGACGCTAGCGGCGCTCTATGGCGAGGCGCCCTCACGCATCGTCGTCTCGGTCGCGCCGGAAGACTATGAGGCGCTGGCGGCGCTGGCGGCGGAGTATGAGACGCCAGTCGCGCGGCTGGGTGTCGTCGGTGGCGAGCGCCTCACCTTCACGTCCGCGCTGGATGTCGTGATAGACGACCTGCGCGTGACCTGGCGCGATGGTCTGCGCGTGGCCCTCGGCGCCGACGATGCGGAGCAGGTGGCCGAGACGTTCGCGGCGGATTAGGCTCGCTGGCGGCTGAAGCCGCGCCTGGGTGGCCCGTGCGGACCGCAAAGCCCGCCTGCGCGAGCTAGAAGCGAGCTAGAAGCGAGCTAGAAGCGAGCGAGAAGCGAGCTAGAAGCGAGCGCGATTCGGGCGCATGGGCAGAGATGGTACGCCGTACGGGTGAGCGCTGGATGGAGGCGCAGCCATGCCATCAGAAGACATCAGCGACCAGACCGATCAGAAGCCAATCCCGCCACCAGGTGACCTGGACGGGTGGACGGCTGGGCCTCTTCCGCCACTGGATCAGCCAGATCAGCCAGCTGATGAGGAGGTCAGGGCGATACAGCTGCGCGCGGAGATGGTGGCGCAGCTGAAGGCGTCGGGCGCGCTGCGGGACGCGGCGGTGGAGCGGGCGCTGATGACCGTGCCGCGCCATCATTTTGTGCCGGGGCATTCGCTGGCGGAGGCCTACGAGAATATCGCCATCACGACGAGTTGGGAGCATGGCGCGGCGGTCAGCTCGGTCTCCCAGCCGGAGATCATCGCCGTGATGCTGCAGCAGCTTCGCGCGCAGCCGGGGATGCGCGTGCTGGAGGTGGGCGCTGGCTCAGGCTACAATGCGGCGCTACTGGCAGAGCTGGTAGGGCCGACGGGCAGCGTCGTCTCGCTGGAGTACGATCAGGAGCTGGCGGCTGCGGCAGCAGCGCGACTGGCTGCGGCGGGCTATCCAGTGGCGCAGGCGCGGGTAATCGCCGGCGATGGCTGGCGCGGCTGGCCGAGTGGCGGTCCATTTGATCGTATCGAATTGACGGTTGGCGCGATGGACCTGAGCCTGGCGTGGTTTGAGCAGTTGGCCGAGGGTGGGCTGCTGGTTGCGCCGCTCTGGCTCGGCGCGACGGATGTCAGCGTTGCGCTGCGCAAGCGGGCGGGCGCCCTGGTGAGCGAATCGTGGACACTCTGCGGCTTCGTCAGGATGCGCGGCGAAGGCGCTGAGCAGGCGGTGGTGGCGCGGCTCTCTGACCGGCTCACGCTGACCGGGCCGAATGCGCTCGCGCTGGCGGAGCCAATCAACGCGCTGCTGGCGACACGGGCGCGGCGGCTCTGGTGGGGGTCGCATAGCTCCAGCTTCATTCAGTATCTCGCGCTGGCCTCTGGGCGCGTGCTCTCGCTCTGGCAAGCGAATGGGCGACGCGGCCGCAGGATGCGCGGACGCTACCTGCTCTATCTGGAAGGGCCAGACGGCCCGTCGATGGTCATCTTCCCCAATCGTGCGCCGGCCCTGCTCGCATTCGGCGGGACGGCGGCTGAGCGTTTCACACACGAGCAAAGCGAGGCCTATCGTCAACGTGGCGCGCCACCCGTCGAACATTGGCGGTTGGTGGCGCGACCACGCTCCACTGACAGCGCGATGACGCCACCCGCGCCCGGCGTCACGCGGCTCATCTCGCCGCAGTGGGTCTATGACATCAGCGCGGGCGTGTAGTGGGCGCGCTTGGACATATGGGTGGACATATGCTACGCGCGCCCTCATATTCCGTCAGCCAGCCTGGCGCTCGATCGTGGAGTTGTGGCTTCACGCGGCGTCATCGAGCGTTAGCGCTGGATGGGCTCGGCTGGTCCACGCCTGCCGAGGAAGCCGTGGCGGTTAGGGCCGTCTACAGCGTCAACAACGGCGTCGGCCATGTTGAGTCCCTCATTCGCGACGCTGGCGACCGCGTCATCCACATGCTCAGCCGCGTAGACCAGCCCGTGGAACGTCTCCTTCACGGCGACAGTGAAGCCACCGAGGTAGGCCAGCGTGAGCGCGAAGACCACCGCCATGACGTGGACAAACGCCGTGGCTGGCGCGAAGTTGATGGCGAATGGCCAGGTGATGGCGAGCGACGTAGGCCCGCCCGTCGCGTGATTGAAAAGCAAGGCGAGAACCTCGACGAGCGCAAACCCGACCACAAGGCCGATCAGCGCGGCGCGCACGATGCGCCACAGCGCCAGCTTGAATGCCTCCCAGAGCCGTATCGTCAGCGACGCCTTCATGTGAATAGCTCCCCTTCCATAGATGGCGCCCACAGACGCCGATGTCTGTGGCAAAGCGCCTTCTCCCTATTACAAGTACGCGGCGCGACTCCCTGCGGTTGCTGCGTGGCGGGGAGATGGCGTAAGCAATTGGGCTGAGGTGGACGAGGAAGGTGAACTGACAGAACATGCAGGATATACGGAAGGGGCAGGCCTCGTGATGAGACCTGCCCCTTCGCGTGTGTGACTGGCGCGCGGGTTTATTGCGCAGCGACCGCTCGGTCACCACTGTAGCGGCCGAGAATGAGCGGCCAGCCCCAGGCGGCGACTCCGGCGAGCACCGCGCCAACGACGCCCGCGATAGTCGTCGTGGTTGACGTGAAGAGCGGCGGGTTGTGACTGGAGAAGCCCGCGATCAGCCGCTCGATGGCGATGGTGAGGCCAGCGCCGATGATGAACGCCGCCACGATCGCTGGCAGTGTCGTCACCCACAGCGCGCGATTCGGCGGCAGGATGTAGCCCTGTAGCTGCTTCACGCTGGAGAAGGCGAGCAAGAGCGCGACGATCGTAATCAGCGCGGTCGCGATCCACTCACCCGCCACCGGAATCTGCGAGACGCCGAAGATGATGAGGAACGCGATGAAGATGAGCAGGCCCAGCAAGACGAACGGGCCACGCTCGCCAAAGAGGCCGAGGGCCACCATGTTCAGCGCGGCGAGTGGAGGCGCGAGCACCTTGGCGCGGCCAGCCGCGATCTGCGCATCCAGGTTCGTCTGGTACGACTGACGAAACTTGCGCTGCTTGAAGTAGATGCGCCCGCGCAGGCTCTGGGCCTGGGGTCCGCCCAGCAGCGGGTTGGCGCGCTCGGCGGCGGTTAGCGCGGTCAGCGCGTCATCATAGCGCTTGATTTCGACGAGCGCATTGGCGCGGATGTATTCCGCCTGGGGAAGTTGCTTGTCGCGGTCGAAGCGAATCGCCGAGTCAGCCGCTTGCACCGTGCCAGCGTAGTCTTTCTGGCGCATCAGCGCCATCGCCTTCATGAAGTAGCCCGAGGAGCCGCGCGGCTCCAGCTTGATCGCTTCGTCGGCAGCGAGGATGGCGCCATTGTTGTCGTTGTTGGCGACCAGCACTTCAGCTAGCTGCACACGGGCACGCGCCTGCTTTGGCTGTAGCTGCACCGCGCGCTTGGCCGCCGTCTCAGCCTCCGCTGGCACGCGGAAGCGGCCCTTCTGCAGCAAGGCCGCGGAGAGGGTCATATGAGCTTCGGCGTTGGTGGGCGCGTCGCGAGTGGCGCGGCGCGCCTCATTGACAGCGTCATCCACCATACGCTGCTGCAAGAGCGCCTGCGCCAGCAGCACGCGGGCGGCGGCGTCATCGGGGGTGCGCTCCAGACGCTTGCGCGCGATGCGCTCGGCCTCGTCCGGGCGGCCAATCGCCATCGCGTAGCGCGCCTTGCCCAGCGGACCACCAGGAATGATGCCCTGGGCGCCTGCCCCGCCGCGATTCATCATGCGGTTCATTCGTCGCTCGTTCCTTCCCCCTGGCCGACGCCATCAGACGATAGGCAGGAGATGAGTGCTTTACCCGTGGGGAGATGTCACAGGTGTCGGGTCATGCCTGGAGTCCAGGCGGATAATGCCATAGACGTATTATACACCGCCGCAGGGTCTGCGCCGTACTTCCAGTTGGCTGGCGGCTGACGCCACGCCTCAATGCCTAGTGCTCTGTTCCTCATTGAGGCTGTGCTAAAAAGAGAAGGCTATAGAAAGTGGAGCAGAGTGATGCCCGAACAGGTCCGTGCGCAAGCAGCGCTAGATGAATGAGAAGAGCGCCGGGTGCGCAAGCTGGCCGGGAGCCACCACGCGCTTCCAACACACCTTCATTTCCAAGGGCGCATGCTGGCTCAATCTCCAGGAAGGCTGGTGGCGCCTCTCTCGACGCGATGCCTTCGCTGGCCAGAGTTATGCCAATGCCGATGAGATTGAACGAGCCATGCAGGTGGCGACCATCCAACTCAACCACCGGGCGAGACCCCGGGTATGGGGACGGCCTCTCAAAACGCGGCGCCATCTGCATCGGCTCGTTTGTTATCGCCTTTGACCTGAAACAAAACAGGTCAGGAAGCAACAGCTTTTACTGGTCGATCAGGTGCGTAACGCAAGGCAACGACTCCACTCTGAAAGGTCTTGGACTCCAACAGTCTCAGCGGGAAGGGACGGGTGACATCAGCAAACAGCGCACGGCCTTGCCCCAATATCGTTGGATTAATGTTGATGCGATATTCGTCAATCAGATCCAGTTGCATGAACGTCTGCGCCAGCGAGGGACTCCCAAGCAGCCAGATATCTTTCCCCGGTTGCTGTTTGATGGTGTTGATTGTTTCGGCGATGTGGTCCTGAATCAGCACCGTATTCTGCGCGTTGTTCCATGCAACGCGCTCCAACGTTCGCGACACCACGATTTTGGTTGCGTTGTCCAGGAAACGCGCGTGTGCGAGTTCGGCTGGGGTGCTGGCGGGGTCGCCTGGCACGGTGGGCCAGTAGCCAGCCATGAGTTCATAGGTTCTGCGCCCCCAGATCACGGCGTCCGTTCGGTCGTGCAAGGCATGAGCATCCTGTTCCAGTTCGTGATCATACGCAATCCAGTCTAGTTCGTCGTTGGGATTTGCTGTGAAGCCATCCAGCGAAAGATGGATCAGGAAGATGATGTTTCTCATGGGTTCCTCCTTTTGTTGGTCAACCTCTTCTTCGGGAAGAAGCGAGCGTTTCATCGTTGTTCTTCGTGTGAAGAGTCAGCCGCAAAAGTATAACTCTGACAAGATGAGAACGTCTTGAAGAAAATGGCCATCTACCGGAGCAACCCCTCGTTTCCAGTACGGACGATGAGCGCAGGAGTGTATCCGATAAAATGCTTGAGCGCTCTGGTCATATGCGGCTGATCAGCATACCCGGCTTGATACGCCGCATCAATCAGCGAGACACCCTTCTCTAGAAGAGCGGTCGCCTGTTTGGCGCGCTCGATCTGCGCAATCATCTGGTAGGGGAGCCCTGTTGCCAAGACAAAACGGCGCCTCACGGTGCGCAACGACATCTCCAACGGTTGGCGAGCCAGAACTGCCTTCACCACAGGATCAGAGACCAGCACATCCTGACGTACCAACCGCTCAATGAACGTCTCAACGTTTTCATAGTCAGGGACGTGCCAGTTTGAGCCGGACAGATGAAAAGATGCTTTCGAGGTCAAAGGCAGAACCGCCTGTTCATCCAGAAAACTCTTAATGGAGAGAACGGGCAGAAAAGTGCCGAGGGGAAATGTGACCCCCAACCACTCAGCCCCCTCAGGTTGGGTTACAGGGGTCGCTCTGGTCAGTGGCCCCTGCACAGAGATGTTGAGCGTGTCACGCTGTTTGAGAAAGAGTAAATGCCACTGACCAGAAGCGGGGCAAACAGGGGCGTACGCTTTTCCAGCCCCACCACGCCAGACCGCCTCGATATAGGGAGAGTCCGATCCTCTCACTTCAAAGAAGGTATTCAAATTTCGGCCTCCAATGTATCAGATGAAGACGACTTCCCTCTTTCTTCTTTCTTTCTTCTTTTTCCTGCCTCCATTGCGGCACACGATGGACATGCTTCCCGTCGTCTGAATCGGGATTGGTGGGGTGGCGTCCGCACCGCCTTTTCTGGGATCGCCTGTGAGGAATAGAGCACTAGGGTCGGTCCTGCGGGCCGACGCGAAGCCTGCCTGCGCAGGCTGGGGAGCGCGTGATTGCGACCGCCCCCAGCAAATCAGCCATTCCCTCGCCAACTCATGGTGGATAACCTGCCCTAAAGCGTGGACAAGTGGTCTCAGTTGTGGAAAACTTGTTCTAGGTCAAGTGTTCAGATTCGGCGGCGACTCTTGCTGAGCGCCTTGCGCGAGAAGCTGAAGTGGATGCCCTCGCGCGCGGCGAACTCCTGGAAGAGCGCGTAGAACTGCGCGCGGTCGGGCGCGGAGATGACGGCTACCGCGTCCGCCGCTTCGATGGGGTAGGGGTAGCCGGTTCCGGCGATGACCTCGGCGCGCACGACCTCCAACACACGGTCGAGGAGGCCATCATCCAGCAGCCAGCGCGGAAACTCGATGCGCGCGGGCGGACGATCGAGCGCGGCCTGGAAGTAGACGAAGCCAACTTCGCCGCGTCCGTCACTGCGCCCCTCGTTATGCCCGTCGTTATGGGAGCCATTGTCTCCTTCTCCGTCGCTGTGATCACCGGCGCTATAACCCATCCGCGCGAGGTCGTAGCGGGCGGAAAGGAAGGCGGGCGTGCGATCGCCCCAGCCCAGCGCGCCATGCCACAGCAGCGGGTCGCTCAGCCCGCGCGTCTCCGGCGGCAGGCCAGATACGTCGCCCGATGCGCCCGCCAGGCCGCGCAGCATCACGACGATGTCGCGGGCGTAGCTGGTGTCAATGTACCCGAGCAATGGCACGCCGCAGCGCCGCGAGGCTTCCAGCAGGCGCAATGCCGCGCCGACGTAGCGCTCACGATAGGGCGGCGGCGACTTGAGCGCGAACGAGACGATCAGGCTACCGTCATAGAAGGCGACGACGAGGGGCGCTGGCTCACCGCGCGCCGCCAGCTCGGCCCTGCGGCGCTGGTGATGCTCCATGCGCGTGATGATCGTGTCGGCCTCCAGCTCGAAGCGACGCAGCTGCACGAAGCGGTTGGAGTAGCCCATGTCATCGCCTGTGCGCGCGTCGATGAGGTCGGGGTCGTCGCCCGTCAGCTCCTCAGGCGTGAGCAGCTCGACGACGATATCTTTGAGATAGGGCTGCGGCGGCTGGTGCGGATTCTCGTAGAGGCCCGCTTGCACCAGAGCGACGGGCGCGGATGCGTCGCGCCAGGGTGGAAGCTGGCTGCCATCCACGGCGAAGGTGGTCACGCCGCGCAGCCGCTCGGCCCAGGCGCGAGATTGTTCATGACTGTCGAAGCGCTCACCGAAGCGGAGGGTGGGGAAGCGATCGTTGGTCGCCAGCCACGCGTCGTACTCGACGGTGGGACGGGCGCCCAGCGGCTCCGGCTCCTGCTGGCCCGCCAGCGTCGCGCGCTGCGCCGCCTCCAGCCGCGCGGCGGAGGGATAGCCCAGACGAAGGTTGGCCAGCGCGGCGCGATAGAGGCCCAGCGTGTCGCCGTGCCGCTGTTGATAGCTGAGCAGACGCTCACGCTGGCGCGCCATCTCGTCCAGCAACTTGCGCGTGTGCAGCATCCGCTCTCCGCTCCTCACATGGGCCTATCGCGGCCTACGATGGCGCGTATCGGCGCGTAACGTATTGACCGGGCCGACAGAAGCCCCCCGCGCAGGCCGGGAATCGGTCGGCTCCAGCCTGACGACTTGCAGCCGTCGGGTTGTTTTAACCAGCAGTCTACTCAATAGCCGAGCTGGCCAAGGTCTGTCTCGCAGAGCGGGCCGACGGTCATGGCGTAGGGCTTGCCGCTGGTGGTGTCTTTGTAATAAGTGAAGGCTTCCTGCGTAGATGACACCTTGCGATAGGTCGTCAGGTAGTAGGAGCCCTGCCCTACATTCGCGAAGCTGAAGGCGCCCGTCTGGGTGTCGAATGTCGCCTTGTAGTCATGCGAGTAGGCGTTGACGGTCGGATTGATGTGCTTCGAGAGGTACAGCGTCGGCGCGGGATTGTTCGGGAAGCCGGTCAGGGTTCCCTTTACCGTTTGCGGCTGCGCCAGCGCTGTCTTCGCCTTCTGGCCCTGGCTCGTGTCACCGTACCTGCTGGCGAGGATCTGGTAATCTGGCACAGCGGACACACAGTCCTGCGTGAGTAGCTGCTGGCTGAGGGTCCAGTACGCCGCCGCCGCCGCTGTATGCGCGGGCGCCGCGAACGTGCTCTTGGGGAACTGCGTCTGGATCAGCTCGAACTCGGTGATCGCCTGCTTGAACTGGCTCGCCTGAACCAATTGCTCGCCATACTGATAGTGCGCCTGGCCTGTCAGATCCACGATGGACTGCTTGCACGCGCTGCTACAGGCGGGGTCGGCGCTGTACGACGCGAGGAAGTCGAGCGATTGCTTGAAGGGCAGCGTGATGGCGCCCGACTTGATCCATAGACTGTAGGACTTGAAGAGGTCGGCGCGTGCGCGTGTGACGATGGACCCGCTCCTGGCATAGGTCTGTGTCACGGTCGTCAGCTTCTCGGTCGCGCCCGCGTAGTCGCCATGTCGCAGCAGGTCTTCGCCCCACGCGCTGTACACGCGCGCTAACGGAACTGAACTGGGCGGCCGCTCGCCGGCCTGCGTGTATTCATCAATGGCGAACTGCCATGCGCCATTCGACTCGGCCTGTTGGGCCTGCGCGTGACGCAGCGGATTCGCCTGCGCCACCCCCGCGGCGCCAGCGCCAACCAGCGCGAGCGCGAGCAGTCCTGCCAGCGCGACCGAGCCGAATGTGCGGCGGCCGAGCGCCACACGCCCGATCAGCAGGGCCAGTGTCACCACGGCAAGCGCAAACGCGGTGAAGCTCACGGCAAGCGCGCCAGTCGCCCAGTCGCCGCCGAGGAGAGTTGTCTCGACGACGTAGACCAGCGCCAGTGTCAGCGCCAGCGCTATCGGCGTGCCCAGCGTCAGCCACTGCGGGAACGGCTGCGCGAGTGGGTGCGGCTCATCCGTGTCGTCAGGGGCGTCAGCGTCGTCATCCGTGTACGGCGGGGCATCGTAGTATGAGCGACCATAGGACGCGGGCGCGTAGAGAGGGTGTGGTGGCCGGTATGTCGCGGGTGAGGACGCAAGGGCGGGCGGCACTGGCCCCGGATGCGCCGTCGTGAAGTCCTCGGAGACGTCCTCCGAGACGTCCTCTATTGTCGCGTCCACCACATCGGATGGTCTGCCGCTCGGCCTGGGTCGGGGGGCGGCGGATCGTGGTCGCCGGGGGCGCTCATTCATCGTTGGCTCACTCCTGAGCTACATCTGGACACCAAGAGTACACGCGCCAATCGCGCGCTGACGGAGGATCATTCCGTGAGCAGCGCGCTCAGGCCAACGCCAAACCGTTCGCCGATGCGCTCATTGTCTTCATCGTCTTCATCGAGGCCGCTGCTAAACGGGGTGATGGCGATGAATGACGCATCGTCGTCGCTGACGACAGTGACGCCATTGCGTTTCTCCAGGTGAATAACGCTATCTAATCCTTGCTCAAAGGTGTCATCATGGCTGATGACAATCAACTGGTCGAAGCCGCGCACGCGCCGAATCTGTTCGGCCAGCGCGCTACGGCGGTCACTATCCATATTCTGGGTTGGCTCGTCAAAGAAGGCGAGGTCGAGTCCGGTGAGGCGCCGCAGCAGCGCCAGGCGGGTGGCCAGCGCCGCCGCCATCTGTTCCCCGCCGCTGAGCAGGGCGAATGTGCGCGCCACGCCGCCACGTTGTACCACGATCTCGTAGTCGTTCACCCAGGCAAGCTCGCCCGCGTGGTCGCCCATGATCTCACCGAAAATGGCGTTCGCTTGCGCTGAGATCTGGCCGAGCAGGCGCTGCGTTACCAAGGGGCCGGCCTCTTTGATCGTATCACGGAACTGATCCAGCATCGAGCGCATCTCGGTAAGCTCGGCGCGTTCGGCGCGGGCGCGGTCCAGCTCGGCCAGCGTCGCTTCGCCTGTGGCGATCTGACTATCGAGCGCGGCGAGGAGGGCTTCTATCTGG
Source organism: Ktedonobacterales bacterium (assembly GCA_035642255.1). GTDB lineage: Bacteria > Chloroflexota > Ktedonobacteria > Ktedonobacterales > JADMIN01 > JAKAIY01. Next base: position 20,033 of record DASQSS010000064.1, read on the forward strand.
GCTTGCTTCTCGCGCAGATGGCCCTGTTGCGAGCGGAGATCATTGGCGCGCGCGGTCGTCGTGGCGAGCGCCTGGGCGTCGAAGCTCCGCTGCGCCTCGGCCAGCGCCGTCGCCGCTGTGCGCGCCTCCGCCGCCTTCGCGACTTCATGCGCGGAGGCCTCACTGTGGTCGCGCTCGCGGTCAGCCAGCTGCGTGGCGGCGCGCTCGTGCTGCAGGTAGCGCGTGTGGCCCGGGGCGGCGCGCTTGATCTCGGCGTCGAGCGCGATGATCTCAGCAGCGAGTGTCGCATAGGGGGCGAGCGACTCGGCGACCCGCGCGAGCGCCGCCTCGGCCCTGCGTTGTTGCTCCGTGGCCTGAGCCAATTGTCGCTGCGCCTCTGGTCGCTGATCGGCGAGCGCGCGCCTTCCAGCAAGCTCGTTGCGAGGATCACCCAACTGCGCCAGCGCCGCCTCGGCCTCCTGCATCGCGATGGGCGCATCCGCGAGCGTTGTCTGTCGCTCCTGCAGCGTGGTCAACTCATCAGTGAGCTCCCGCAGACGGGCGCGCTGCTCCTCCAGCGCCTGGCGCAGGGCGGGCAGGGTCGCCAGCCGCTTGTCGGCGTCCTGACTGAGGCGCAGCTGGCGGCGGGCCTCATCGAGACGGGTCGGATCGCCCGCCTTCGCCAGCGCTTGTGTGATGTCACTCAGCTCAGTGGCCAGTCGCTGGTCGGTCGCGTCGTGGTCAGCGATCTGAGCGATGATCTGATCGAGCTGCTTGCGATACTCGTCGTGGCGGCTGTAGAACTCCGCGGCGCGGCGAGCGGCGATGACCTGTGTGGCGGCTGCGTCGCTTTGGGCCTGGGCGGGGATGAGCGCCTGCTCATCGGTGGCGATCAGGCGATCGAAGTAGACGCCGAGGTTGTTCTCGCCGCGCTGCTGGATGTTTTTGCAAGGCTCGCGCAGGAAAGGGCAATTGCCCGCGCCAGACAGCTCACGCGAGCGCCGGTGTTCGGCCAGTCGCGCCTCGATCTCGCGCAGCGCTTGATCGGCGCTCTGCTGCTCGCGCTCGCGCTCGGGCAGCCCCTCGGCCAGCGGGCGCAGTCCTTCGAGCTTGCGCAGATTCTGCCGCTGGCGCTCCTGCTCGGCGCTCGCTTTCTGGCGGCGGCTGGCGACTTCAGCGCGCTCACGTCCGATGGCGTCGCGCCGCTTTTCGTTCTGCTCACGGGTGGCGGCCAGCGCCTGGAGTTCCTCGACGCGGCGGCGATGGTCGTCGAGCGCGGCGGCTGTGGGGCGCGCCGTCTCGATCTCCGCCGCCGCGCGCTCGCGCTCCTCGACCGTTCGCGCAACCACGGCGCGCTGTTTATCAGCTTTCGCCAGCGCGTCGCATGTGTCGCGCAGCGATTGGACGTTGCGGCGCGCGTCGTCGCGGGCGCCTTCCAGCGCGATCTGGCGCTCCAGTGGTGTTTGCAGCTCGGCGATGCGACGCTCAGCCTGGGTGATCTGGTCGAGGCGCGCGGTGACGTTGCGGGTGTCGCTGCTGGCGCGCTCGTGGGCCTGTGCGGCCAGCGCCTGTTGCCTGAGCAGATCATCACGCTCCTGAGCGCGGCCCTGGGCGTGGGCGCGCTCGCGCTCGGCCCGCTGATGCGCCTCATGATCGGCGCGTGTCTCCTCCAGCGTCCGCGCCGCCGCGCGTGACTCATCGCGCAGCGCCGCTATCTGGGCGAGCCGCTGCCGCGCCGCCGCGTGGTTCGCCTCAGCGAGGTGCGCCGCGCCTTCACGGCGCGCCAGCTCGGTCTGCGCCAGCTGCAGGCGACTGAGCAGCTGCTCGATCTGTTCAAGGTCGCGGACGAGGGTATCGAGGCTGCGGGCAGTCTCGCGCTGGGCTTCCTGCGCTGCGCCACGCTCCAGACGCCAGCTCTCCAGCTGTTCAGCGTCGCGTTCCAAGCCAGCGATACGGAGGTCCTGGCGCGCGATCTGATCTTTGAGGTGGTTGGCGGTATCTTTCAGGTTGTCGGCGGCCTTGCGGTAGTCTTCGACCTGGAGCAGCTTGTCGAACTTCGCCTTGCGATTGGTGGGGGTCTCCAGGAAGTCCGCGGTGAGCGTGCCCTGCGGAGCGCCGAGCGCGCTCCTGAAGAGGTCATCCAGCCGGATAGAGCCTTCGATGCGCATGTGGCGCTTGAGGAAATCGAGGACATCGACATTCGAGTCAATACGGTGACCGGTCTCCCGGTTATAGATGAACCATTCGGCGCGTGAGCCGCAGCGGCGAGTCACTTCATATTCGCGCTCGTCAAACGGGGAAATGAAGGTGATCGTGACCTTGCCAGCGTTTTCGCCCTCGCGCACGAATTGCGCCTGCTTATAGGGGAGGTAATCGAAAAGCGCCCAACCGATCGCTTCGAGGAGAGTGGACTTGCCCGCGCCGTTGTGACCGCGAATGGCCGTCACGCCTTTGCGCAGGTCAACAGTCGCATGGATATAGCTTTTGATATTGGTGAGTTCAACGCGTGTAATGTGCATTGGAGCATGTCCTTCATCCATCCCCGAAGGCTGCCTGCGGCGCGATGTCCGCGCATGGCCCACGCATGGCCCACACATGGGCGTGGCGCGCGATATTTGACCGCGTGAGTGAGACTCGTCTGCTTCGGCTATCCGTCTGCGCGGGCCAAAAGCGGAAATGTTCGTGACAAATGGCTCTCACACCGCCTGCTGGCGCTTGCCCTTTCGCTCCCTTTGCTCTATTGGGCGAGAGCGTGGGCGTCAGCGTCACACAGCGGACAGACGGGACACGCGAGACACTGGGCGGCGCGCCATGAGCGAAACATCCCCCATAGCCAGCGCCTGGCGCATGCCGTCATCGCCTTCGCCGCAGTATAGCCCCACACGCCGAACGCCGGGCAGCGTGTGGGAGAATTAGGGGAATGGCCGCGACGCGAGCGCCGCCTAGCCGCGCGCTAGCCGACGATAGCATGCGCGAAGAAGAGTGGCACACTGGCGAAGAAATGCCCGGCTGCTGCGGCGGCTTGCGCAGTCACGCGCCACGCCTCGACCTCATCCTCGCTCAGGCGCGCGGGCCACTGCTTCGCGGCCGCCGCCGCCGCGTGCGACAGCTCAAGCGCGAGGTCGGCTTCGAGGAAGCTGGTGGAGGCATAGGCGACTGGCGTCACCGTGACAGAGGTGAAGCCCGCCAGTGTCAGGAGCATACGTAGCTGGCGACCTATCATTGGATGCCGTGTATGCGCGACCTGCCAGTCGAAGAGCGCGGCGACGCAGCGGTCATCCTCGCCTCCAGCGCCGCTTCCGGGATAGACCGCCATAGTTTTCCAGTCTGGCTCGACGAACACAACCCGGCCGCCGGGCCGCAGGACGCGCCGAAACTCGATGAGCGCTTGCAGTGGCTTGTCCACATGCTGCAGGAGCCGGTCTGCGCGCAGGACGTCATAGGCGCCAGTCTCCAGTGGCAGCGCAGTCGCATCCCCCATGACGAAGCGCGGCGCGCTCGCGGTTTCCGCATCGGTGACATTGGTGGCGGCGATTGCGCGGGCGATCATCTCTTCGCTGCCGTCAACGCCCACGACGGCGCCGTCTGGTCCCACACGGCGGGCAAGCTCGCGGGCATCCTGCCCAATGCCGCAGCCCACATCCACGACGCGCTCACCCGGATGCAGGTCGAGGAGGTCAAAGCTCAGGGTTTTGTAGGCCGTGACCGCGGTGACCTGCGACATCATCGATAGCCAGTCGCCAGCGGTCTGGGTGTTGTCGTAGGTGGGTATCGGCTGCCCCATCCCCGGCAGACGCTCGACATGTTCGGCTGCTGGCGGCGCATCGGTTGGCGCATCGGTTGGCGCATCGGCTGGCGCATCGACTGGCGCATCGACTGATTCGGCGGCGCGCTCGGGAGGCGAGGCAGGTGTGGCGGGCGAGGCAGGATGGCTGGACTCATCATCCTGCGATTGCGACAGGTGACCAAAGCGAAACCAGGGCTTCGACATGTGCGACAGACTCCTTTGAGCAGATGAGTGCGACATGCAGGCGCGATAGAGAGCTACAGGGAGCTACAGGAATGGGGAAAACGTCGACTTCGCACATCCTGACGGAAAAGCGCATCGTTGCGCTCATGCGCTCCATTGGAAAGAACCTGACAGCATTCTATCATCTGGTACGAGCCTGATTGACAGGCAAATGAGAGATGCTACAATTCACTCACACCGGGCAAGGATATTGCCCAGCATGCTCCTGTGTAGCAAGCGCACGTCGCTGGCCAAGGAGCTATGCTGAGGGTCATTAGCGTCAGAGGGGCTGAGGTGGTATGACGTTTCAGGGTTCTGCCCGTCGGAGTACGGTTGCGTTGGGCGAAGCAGTGGAATCATCGAGAAGATCACTCGCGCATGAATCCCATTCGACTGGTATGATGAGAGATGAGCAGCATCGGTTCGCCAAAGGCGCGACGAGCATTGCGACTGTCATCGCCCAATCACTCCAATGGACTGCTGGCATCCGTCAAGACGATCCTCTGAAGCGCATTCTTGTGGTCGAGCCACGCACTCGCAGTATCGGGATGGCGTTGCGCGCGGCAGGTGTTCCGGGCGAAACGATCGCGCTGATACGCACGCCCTTGCCGCGTGAGCTTGGAATCGCCCAGGGCTATGATAGGTGTGTCACCTACGACTGGCTGTCTCTCATGGACGAGACGACGACCCCAGCGTCCACTCCGGCGTCCACTCCTGCCCCAGGCGCCGCAACGGACGCCATGTTCGATGCCGTGATCGTGAGCGACCTGACACGCATCCTCTCACCTGATCGCCTGGCGGAGGCGCTGACCCTGATCGCCGCGCATATCAACCCTTTGGGATATCTCATCCTGGCCGAGCCGGCGCATGTGATCGACAGTGTTCAGCTGACGCGCGATCTCATCGCTAGCGGGCTGGAACTGATGATGGACCCCGAAACTGTCGCCGATGACTGGCCGCGCATCGTGATGACCTGGCGACGAAGGACGCCGAGCGAGGCGATGCGGTCCGGTGTGGCGCATCGGATTGACTGGAAGCGCCTGGCGCATGATCGTGTGCTGCAAGGGCAGCTCGCCGCCGCGTATCAGGAAGTGTTTGGCGGCGAGGAATGGTGCGAATGGGTCAAGTGTGTTCGGCCGGGCTGCGAGCGGCAATACAGCCACGAGCAAACGCTCGCGCTGCAACCGCCGAATCGCTGTGTCTGTGGCTGGCATGAGCCGCTGGTTCCGTTTCATCCCCCTGAGGTCGTGCTGGCGAGCGTGTACCAGGATCTGATTCCGAGTGACTCGAGTTGCGCCTACTTTCGCTTTGACGACGCTGAGACCACGGACGAAGGTCTGATGGTCGGCGGGTTCGCCTGGGGCTATTTGACTGACCCCTATCGGCTTGCGCGCACGCTGATCCCTGTCGCGCCGCGCGATCCAGATGCGATAGCGCGCACGCAGCTGGCGCATACGTTCACATCGCTCCTCCGTCAGGAACATAGACGTGACAACCCAGCGGTCATCTATTATCATTCTATTTTGGGAGTGCTCAAGCAGACACGCAGCCTGAGCCTTACCCGCTATCTCTTCGAACGCGGCCTGCATTTCGCGCGCGAGCGGGGCGCAAAGGTGGTGATCTTGCGGACGTCGGTGCGCTCGCAGGTCTTCCCTTTGCTGACAGGACTGGGGATGCGGCCAGTGTACTGGTACGCTGGTGACCAGCAGCCGGAGCGATGGCAAGAGATACGCACGCCGAAGGCGCTAGCGCAGCTCGAGCATGGTGAGTTGGGACGACCATTTCCAGTGGATGAACGAGTCGTGCTCTCGGGCCAGATATCCGCGCTGCTTGGCATCTTCTCCACGCATTCGGATTTTCGCCTGGCGGGGCGCATTGCGCGCGGGCTGCGCGCGGCGCGAAGTGAAAGTGGACAACCATAATGATGGGTAATATGCAGCGAACCAGTGAGCCCGCGCTTGCGAGCGACGCGGCTCAGGTCGCCATGCGTCGACCAAACGTCTGGCTACGCCTTGCGAGTTCTGGGTGGGATAAACCGCAGGTGACGGTCGAGCAGCGCGAGGCTGTGAGACGCAGCCAGCTGACCGCATGGATTCTGCTAGGGTTGCTCGCCGCTGATCTGCTACTTACGCCCGCTGGGTTGAGCGATATTCCTACACTGACCGCTATCGCTCTGGTCGGTGTTGGCATCCTCGTTGGCATCGCGGTCAATCGCCTGGGGTATACAACCGCCGCTGGCATTTTGCTCATCGTGCTCATCGTTGGCGCTATCGTTGGCGCTATCTCTGGCTCATCGGGTGGATTGCAGCTGGTCGATCTGCCCGCATACGACCTGTTGGTAATCGCTATCATCATTGCCGCCTCGATCTTGCCGCCGATCTCGGCGTTCATCGTCGCGGCGATCAATGTCGCTGTGATCGTCGGGCATTTCTTGCTCGTGCCGCATGGGGTTGATCTGGCCGCGCAGGACAAGGATCTGGGGCTCGTCGCGATGCTGGCGCGGCCAGTCGCGTTGCAGGTCGTCATCGCGTCGGTCGCTTTCCTGTGGGTGCATGGCACGCAGGAGCAGATTCGTCGCGCCGACCGCGCAGAGGAGGTCGCCCAGCTGGAAAGCGTGGTCGCCGACCAGAAACGCGCGCTCGATCAGGGCGTGCAGGAGCTGACGCAGGCGTTCGTCCGCGCGGCAAACGGCGACTACAATGTGCGTGTGAACATCCCACGACAGAATCCGCTGTGGAGCCTGGGCGCGCAGATGAATACGTTCATCCAGCGGCTGCAGCAGGCCGGCCAGGCGAGCTTCGAGCTGGAGCGCACGCGCCAGGAGGCGTTCAGGCTGGCGGCGGCGCTCGATGACTGGCGCGCTGGCCGTATGCCGCTTTGGCCGGCGCCCTCTGGCACAGTGCTCGATGCGATTATTCAGCGGCTGAGTGGTGGCAGTCGCGGATAGCGTGGCTCTCTATGCCTGGCTCCCACTCTTAGCAGATGAGCGGGTATCTCACGGCGTCTCGTGATGCGGTTCCCTTCTGAGCGAGGGGAATCGCATCAGTCTTGTTCGGGGGATTCTGTGGGCAGCGGGACGGTCGGCGAGCCTTCACGCGCATGCAGTGGTGTCCAGGTGATCGCATGAGCGGCTCCGATGTCGCGTGTATGCAGGTTGTCGTTGTAGCGGTTCAGTCGCCAGGTGTCGAGGTTGTTGATGCGCTCGCGCTCCCAGTGGGTAATCGAGGCGTTGCGCGTGTGAAACTGCCCCGGCGACGGAGCTGAGGCGCCGATCCCCAGGCCGATGAGCAGCGAGGCGTCAATGACGCCGCCGTGGCAGACGATTACCACAGTCTTGCCAGCGTAGTCACGCGCCACGCGATACAGGAAGTCGCCCACGCGCGCCATGAAGGCTCCCCAGCTTTCTCCACCTGGCGAGAGTGGCAAGAACGGATCATCGCGGGCATCGCTGAAGGGGCCGTAGCGGTCGAGAAAGTCTTTGATATTGAGGCCATCGGCCTCGCCGGGGCGTAGCTCTTGCGCGTCGTCATCGGGGATGATGGGCAAGTCGAGCGCGGGAGCGATGATCTCGGCTGTCTGGCGCGCGCGTGGAAGGGTACTGGCGATCAGCGCGTCGGCCGCGATCTCTCCGGTGGCGGCGAGACGAGCGCGCAGGCGCTCCGCCTGGAGCACGCCAAGCTCACTCAGTCCAGTATCGCTGCGCATGCCCGCGATCGTGCGGTCGACGTTGCAGACAGCCTCGCCATGTCGAATCAGATAGAGGTTCGTCCTCATTGCGTCGCGCTCCTCGATGCCATGCTCTGACGTAGACGGGCGTCCGCGCGCTGTTCAGTGTCGACGCTCCATCCACGCGCCTGGGACGCTTCTTGCGTGGGCTTTCGTTCGATGGCCGCGATGAAGGGCTCTGGCTGCGTCAGGAAGCTGAGATGGCCCCGCGCCGATAGCGGCCGTATGTCCGCAGCCGGATACAGGATGCGCAGCAGATCGCGCTCCTCCGCTTCGATCGTGTGATCACCCATCGCGTTCAGAATTAGCACACGACCCGGCTCTCGCGCCAGTGACGTGGGTGGATCCAGGCGACTGCGGAGGAAGTCTGTGGTGAGGCGGCCATGGGCGAGCATGGCGCGTTTGCAGAGGCGGGTGGTCATCTCGGCGAGGTAGGCGCGCCAGAAAGCATGGTCGAGGGATGAGAGGCCGGGCGACTCGCGCCAGAGAGTCGCCGCGGCTCCCGCGCGCAGCGCCGACAGCAGCAGCGGCCCAGGCGTAGCGGCGAACAGCGCATATTGCGCTCGCACCATGCGCAGAGCGGAGCGCGCCGGGCCGCCGGTGTTGCAGAGCGCCAGCCGCGCGACCAGATCAGGCCGCCGAGCCGCCAGCGCCTGCGCGAGATAGCCGCCCATCGAGTAGCCGATGACCAGCGCTGGAGCGCCTGTCGATTCGATGAGTGTGGCGAGCCCGTGACACACCTGCTCGATGCTGTCGGCATCCGCTGGATAGGTCGGCGCGAGCACACGGTAGCTACGCTCCAGCAGCGCGATGGCGCCGAACAGCGATTCCGCGTCGCTCTCACTGCCGTGCAGCAGCAGCGCCAGCCGGGGTCCCTGGCCGCCAGCGAGATAGCCCCATCGCTGGCCGTCCACAGTCAGCGATTGTGGGGTGTGGGTCGCGCGAAACATGCGCAGCCGCTCGCGCCATACAGGCGAAGCGCGCCGGTAGAGCGTATCGTGTATCGCGTGCGTATCCAGGGCATCGAAGGTTTCGGATGTCGCGTCGCTCATCTCTGCGTCCCCGGCTTTGCGCCTCCGTCAAGAGAGGCCGCCCTCGCCGATTACAAGCATACGATATCAACATAAGAGCAGACTTAAGAACCTGCTGAGGATTTGATGGGACAGGCTGGGACGGGCTGGCGAACCAGGGGGTGGGAACTTTTTGGCTGGTTGGCGCGTCGTGTGAGGGCAGGCGCATGAGGCGCGACCTGCTGAACCGAGGAGGATATAGACATGTTAGACATGTTCGGTTGGCCCTGGGCGCGACGCGGAGTGATGATCTGTGCGACGATTGGTATTCTCCTGGCGACGCTAGCGCTGGGCGCATGTGGCGCGGCGCAGTCGCAGTCTAGCTCCGAGACAACAGCGGGCGGTTCAACGACAGGCGGCGGCGTCATTCCCGGTGGCGGGATGGCGGTCAGGCCATGCCCCGGCGCGGTGAGTGACGCGACGCAGGTCGGCCCACTCGCGCTGACGTTAACGCAGAGCAATGCAGCGGGTAGCCTGCATGTCGGTGAGGATGCGCAGGTGCGCCTGCCCGCGTCGCTCCACTGGACACTGACCAGCCAGCCAAGCAATATGAGCATGCAGGGGGTCGCTGGCGGCCAGGACTCCACGCTCGACGTCTGCTTCTGGACGTTCAAGGCGCAGTCGGCGGGCAGCGCGACGCTGCGCTTCTCGGGCGTGCAGCCGTGCGACCAGCCTGGCTCGTGCTCGAACGCAACGACCGAGCAGGATTTCACTATCACCGTGTCATGAGCGTCTATCGCGCGCCAACGGCGGCGGCAGGGTGGGCGCTGGAGCCGACGATGACGGGAAGTAGCTCACGCAGCTCGTCGAGGAAGCGCGCGGGGTCGCTATTGAGACGGCGACGCGGCACGCGCACCTCGCCAAGCTGGGCGCGGGCATCGTTCTTGAAGCGCTTGTAGAGCGCGACGCGATCGGGCACGATGGTGCGGCGCAGCTTGAAGATGACATCGCCGTCGCGGGCGCTGACACCTTCGTAGCCAAGCAGCGCGGCCGCGGTTCTGAGCCGCGCCACCGCAAGCAGATTCGCCACAGGCGTGGGCGGCGCGCCGAAGCGGTCAGCTAGCTCGGTCGCCAGCGCCTCGGCTTGCTCTGGACGCTCCAGGTTCGCCATGCGCTGGTAGAAGTTCATCTTGAGCGCGCGGTCGTTGATGTAGTCGTCGGGGATGTAGGCCGTAATGGGCAGCTCCAGCGTCACGGCGACCGGCGCGGCGGCCTGCTCCGGGCGCTTGCCCTCCATCTCGGCGATCGCCTCGGCCAGCAGCTTGGTGTAAAGGTCGAAGCCGACGGTGTTCATGAAGCCGGATTGCTCGGCTCCCAGCAGGTTGCCCGCGCCGCGAATCTCCAGGTCTTTCATCGCAATGCGGAAGCCCGCGCCCAGCTCGGTCGCCTCGAAGATCGCGCGCAGCCGCTTCTCGGCGATAGGTGTCAGCTTCGTGTCCTTGTTGTAGAGGAAGT
>DASQSS010000065.1:0-38863 GCA_035642255.1 Ktedonobacterales bacterium
CGATGCTCAACTCCGTCACGCCGAGCTTCAAGTACTACTTCTGCCTGCACGCTAATGAGACGCTGATCCGCCTGGAGCAGACGCCGAAGCTGGTGATCGCGGCGCTCAACGGCCACACCGTCGGCGGTGGGCTGGAGATCGCGCTGGCATGCGACATTCGCATCGCGCGCAAGGGCGCGGGCAAGATTGGCCTCCCGGAGATGAATCTCGCCGTGCTGCCAGGTACGGGCGGCACGCAGCGCATGGCCCGCCAACTGCCAAAGAACAAGGCTATCGAGTTCATGGCCGAGGCGCGGCTGATGACCTTCGAGGAAGCGCAGGAGCTCGACATCATCAACTACATCTACGAGTCAGACGGCTACTGGGATAAGGTGATGGAGTATGCCCGCAGCTTCTGCCCGCCCAACAAGTCGTCAAAGGCCGTTGGCCGCCTGAAGCGGTCGGTGCAGTCGGGCGCGGAGGTGGCGCTCTCCGAGGCGCTGGCCATCGAGCGCGAGCTGCAGCAGCTCTGCTTCCAGAGCGAGGACGCCAAAGAGGGCATCTCGGCGTATGTCGAGAAGCGCCAGCCTACCTTCAAGGCGCGCTAGCTCACCCCTGAGCGTCGATGTGCGATGAGGGGCTAGCGAGCGCGTGGCGACTCGTCAGCCCCTCATCACTCGTAGCAACAGTATCCCGCCGTAACCCATTCCAGGCGCTGCGCTTGTCAAGACGCCTGGCCAGGCTTCGCAGCCGAGTCATCGCATATCGAAGGGTGCTCACGACGATGTTGTCCGCGTCGGTCATCTGAGCAGATGAGAAGAAGAGGGTTGTCGTTCTATGGCCACACCTGTCCCTGTCTCGATTCCGCTGGTCTCCGTCCCCGACCAGTTCAACGCCGCGAGCGCCTTCCTCGACAGCAATCTCGACGCGGGGCGCGGCGCCAAGACAGCCATCTACTACGAGGGACAGACCTATAGCTACGCGGAGGTCGCCGCGCAGGCCAATCAGGTCGGCAATGGGCTGCGGGAGCTGGGCGTCGAGATTGAGCAACGGGTGGCGCTGGCGCTGCTCGATTCCCCGGCGTTCGCGGCTGCCTTCTTCGGCGCGATGAAGATTGGCGCTGTGCCTGTGCCGATGAACACCCTCTCGCGCGCCGCTGATTGCGTCTACATGCTGAATGACAGCCGGGCGAAGGTCCTGTTCATCCACGCCAGCCTGTGGGCGAACATCCAGGGCATCATGCCAGAGCTCATCTATGTGCGGCATGTCATCGTCGTTGGGCTGGAGCGCCAGGCGGCGGCAGAGTCGCCTGCGAAGCGCGGCTTCTTGAGTCGCCGCCCTCCCGCCGCGACCCAGCCACAGTCGCAGACGGTAGCCACCGCGACGGGCCGCGCGACGATTCACGACTTCGACGAGTGGCGCTCGACGGCGTCATCGCAGCTCATCGCCGCGCCCACCAGCAAAGACGACGCGGCATTCTGGCTCTATAGCTCCGGCAGCACAGGATTCCCCAAGGGCTGCGTGCACCTGCAGCACGATATGACCTACTGCACGGAGTATTACGCCAAGCCGATTCTGGGGATGACCGAGAACGACATCGCCTTCTCCTCTTCCAAGCTCTTCTTCGCCTATGGCCTGGGCAACGGCCTCTACTTCCCCTTCGGTGTCGGCGCGAGCGTCGCGCATCACCCGGGGCGTCCCGCGCCCGAAGACCTCTTCAACGTCGTACAGCAGACGCGTCCGACCCTCTTCTTCGCCGTGCCGACGGTCTACGCCGCCATGCTGGCGCTGCCCGACGCCGATAAGCGCTTCGACTTCTCGTCAGTGCGCGCCTGTGTCTCGGCTGGCGAGGCGCTGCCCGCTGACATCCTGCGCCGCTGGCAGGACCGGTTCCATGTGGACATCCTCGACGGCATCGGCAGCACGGAGATCCTGCACATCTTCATCAGCAACCGTCCGGGCGATATCCGTCCCGGCAGCACCGGCAAGCTCGTGCCAGGGTATGAGGCGCGCATCGTGGATGAGAGCGGTCAGCCCACGCCACAAGGTGAGATGGGCATGCTGCAGATCAGCGGCGATAGCACAACCGCGTACTACTGGAACAAGCACGACAAGACCAAAGAGGTCATCCAGGGGCGCTGGATCTCGACCGGCGATACCTACTATCAGGACGAGGACGGCTACTTCTGGTACGCCGGGCGCGCCGATGATATGCTGCGCGTGGGCGGTCGCTGGGTCTCACCCGCCGAGGTGGAAGGCGCGCTGATCGCCCATCCCGCCGTGCTGGAGTGCGCGCTGATCGGCGCGCCCGACGAGAACGAGCTGATCAAGCCCAAGGCATATGTCGTCCTCAAGGAGGGCTACGCGCCAGGCGATGCGCTGGCGGATGAGCTGATCGCTTTCGTGCGCGAGCGGGTGGCGCACTACAAAGCGCCGCAGTGGATTGAGTTCGTCGCGGAGCTTCCCAAGACAGCGACCGGCAAGATTCAGCGATTCATGCTGCGGCAGGCGCTCCAGCGGAAACCAGCCAGCGATTGAGGCGCCCATCACCAACCCATCAGTTCATCAACCCATCAACCGCCAACCAACGGCGCTGAGTGATCCGCATTCAACCGCTAGCGAGAGAAGGAGCGACGATGACGACGAGCGCGAGTGAGACGATAGAGAGCGCGTTTCTGCGGCAGCAGCCAGTGAAAATGCTGATTGGCGGGCAATGGGTGGCAGCGGCCAGCGGCAAGACCTTTGAGACGTTCAACCCGGCGACGGGGCGTGTGCTGGCGCAGGTGGCCGAGGGTGACGCCGAGGACATCAACCGCGCAGTGGCAGCGGCGCGCAAAGCCTTCGAGAGCGGGCCGTGGCCAAAGATGACGCCCTCGCAGCGCGGACGACTGCTCTGGCGTGTGGCGGAGTTGATCGAGGAGCACGCCGACGAGCTTGCCATGCTGGAGACGCTCGACAACGGCAAGCCGATCCGCTACTCGAAGGCCAGCGATGTGCCGCTGACCGCCGATCATTTCCGCTACTTCGCGGGTTGGGCGACGAAGATCGAGGGTGAGACGATTCCCGTCTCCATCCCCAACATGTTCACCTATACGCTACGCGAGCCGCTCGGTGTCATTGGCCAGATCATTCCATGGAATTTCCCGATGCAGATGGCCTCATGGAAGCTGGCTCCCGCGCTGGCCGCTGGCAATACGGTTGTGCTGAAGCCCGCCGAGCAGACGCCGCTGACGGCGCTGCGCATCGGCGAGCTGATGTGCGAGGCGGGCTTCCCGGATGGCGTGGTCAACATCGTGCCGGGCTTCGGCCACACGGCTGGCGCGGCGCTCTCAGAGCATCTGGACGTGGACAAGATCGCCTTCACAGGCTCGACCGAGGTCGGCAAGAAGGTGCTCCAGGCGAGCGCGGGCAACCTCAAGAAAGTCACGCTTGAGCTTGGCGGCAAGTCGCCCAACATCATCTTTCCCGACGCCGATCTGAAGTGGGCCGTGCGTGGCGCGCTGACGGCGATCTACTTCAACTCGGGCCAGATTTGCACGGCGGGCAGTCGGCTCTTCGTCCATAAGAGCGTCTATGACGAGACGATGAGCAAGCTGATCGAAGGCGCCAACGCGATGCGTGTGGGCGCAGGCGCGGACCCCGCGACTGAGGTTGGCCCCGTCATCTCACAGGAGCAGCTAGCGCGCGTGACAGGCTACGTCGAGACTGGCAGGAGCGAAGGCGCCGTGGCGCGCACAGGTGGCGAGCGGGCGGGTGGCGACCTGGCCGACGGCTACTTCCTGCCGCCAACCGTGCTCGATCAGGTCAGTGACGAGATGACCGTGGCGCGCGAGGAAATCTTTGGGCCGGTCGTCGTCGCGCTGCCCTTTGAGGATGTCGAGGAGGTCGCCAGGCGCGCCAACCAGTCCATCTATGGGCTGGCGGCGGGCGTCTGGACGAGCGACATCAAGAAAGCGCACAAGATGGTCTCGCTGCTGAAGTCCGGCGTCGTATGGGTCAATACCTACAACCAGTTCGACGCCGCCGCGCCGTTTGGCGGCTACCGCCAGAGCGGCTATGGCCGCGAGATGGGCCACGCCGTCTTCGACGCCTACACCCAGATAAAGACGGCGTGGATCAATCTGCGGTAGAGGGCGGCGCTCGGTGGCTGAAATCCGACGCCAGATATCTGAGGAGCACGCCGATTCTCAGCCTGCGCGGGCTGGCTTCGCGCTGACCTGCGGACCGTCCGTAGGGGCGTGGCTTCAGCCGCCATTTGTCTGTGCCACCCGACATAAAATTGACACAGGTGAGAGAGATTGCTATTCTCCGCCGTAGAACCATCATAGGCTTGTCGTTGACCCATCGTTGAGTCTGCGCGGCGATGCGCAAATCACTCGACGGCATGTGTGACGTGTGGCGCTTCGGCTACGGCGCTGAGGCGCCCACATGATCGCCCGCTGGGACTCGTTTCCTGGCGCGCGTGACTGTCCACATGCGCCGAGTGCGGCGTCGTTCGCGCACTTGGCCACCCACCGCGGATGATTGCGGCAGGGTGGCCTTTGTCGTATACGCGCGGCTTCATCGGTAGGGCCGCGCCGGAGAAAGGGAGCGTGTCTCGTGTTGGGCAAAGGAGGAGGAGCGTCGTGATCGTCGTTAAATTCGGCGGCGCGTCGCTCGCCGGAGTGGATCGGATGCGGGCTGCGGCTCGCATCGTCGCGGCGCATCAACGCCGCGACCAGAGAGTTGTATGTGTCGTCTCGGCGATGGCTGGGGTGACTGATGCGCTGATTCGGATTGGTGAATACGCCGCTCAGGGTCGCCCTGAGCGGCGCCTGACCACCACTACCGCGATCCGCGCGCAGCACCTCGCGGTCCTCACCGCGCTGACCACTACGACTCCTGCGGCCACTGCGGAGACTCTTCCACGCTTCAATGCGGCCTGGTTGGCCCTCGAAGCTGACCTGGCCCGACTCGCGTCCAGCGCCGGGGTGATGCCGCCTGATACGCAGGTAGCGGAGCTGGCGCGCTTCTCGGCGTGGGGCGAGCGCCTCTCTACGCTGCTGTTTACATCGGCCCTGCTCGCTGAGGGTGTGCATGCCGTCGCCTTCGAGAGTGAGCCGGTCGTCGCCTGCGCGCGGCGCGCTCATGTCCCTGAGAATGAGCCTGCCTCTGAGGATGAGCTTGCTGGCCCGTGGGCGCATCTGGCGCCCTCTGTGCCAGCCACACGCGCCGCGCTGGCTCCCCAGGTGGCGCGCGCGTGGAAACGACGCGCCATACTGGTCATGCCTGGCTACATCGCACGGAGTGACGCGGACGAAGTCATTACGCTGGGGCGCAACGGCTCCGACCACTCCGCCGCGCTCATCGGCGCCGCGCTGCGCGCCCGCGCGGTGTATCTCTACAGCGATGTCGCTGGGGTTCATCGCGCCGATCCGCATGTCGCGCCGGAGGCCGACCTGCTGCCTGCCCTGACCTATGGTGACGCGGCGGCGCTGGCGTGGCTGGGCGCGCGAATCGTGCACCCCGCGGCGGTGCGCCCCGTAGCTGACCGCGACATCCCGCTGCACCTGCGTAGCGCGCTCACGCCTGAGCAACCGGGAACGATCATCGCGTCGGCCCAACACCTTCGCGCGCATGGCGTGAAGGCGCATGGCTGGGCGATCGCCACACGACCCGCCACCACCAGCGATCCACTGCTAGGGCTGCGCGATTCTCCACTGCCGGAGGCTGATCTGGTCATCGTCAGCTGTCTGCTGTTCGACCATATGGGCGACGACACCAGCAGCGATCGCGCCGATGAAAGCCACTTCCAGCTCATCGTGCGAGCGAGCGAGGCGGCATTGGCGCAGCGGCAGCTCGTTGCGATGCTCAGCCGCTTCGACCAGCGCAGCGCGATGTCTGGCGCGATGTCTGGCGCGATGTCTGAGCCAATGCGCCCGGCTCCCGCCCTCCACATGATGGAGGCGCGCTGATGTCACAACGACGCCTGAACGCCGCAGCCCCACACGCTGCGGCGTTACAGCATGCCAGTGCGCAGCCGTTCATTGGACGGCGTGTCATCGTCGAGGCGCCCGCATCCAGCGCTAATCTGGGGCCGGGCTTCGATTGCGTCGCGCTCGCCTTGAACATGCGCAACACCTTCGATGTCCAGATCAGCCCCTGTGCGACAGGCGGCGTCGGGTCCTGCGCCGTGGAGCTGGCGCCTGGCGACAGCGCATGGCTCAGCCCATCAGATATCGCACCTGGCGGCGAAAACCTGTTCTGCCAGGCGTTCATGGCGCTCTGTGCGCGGCGAGGGGTCACGCCGCCTCGGATGCGTGTGCGTATCACCGCGCAGATTCCGGCGAGTCGCGGGTTGGGGAGCAGCGCGACAGCAGTCGTTGGTGGACTGCTTGCCGCCAATGCGCTGCTGGGCCAGCCCTGCGCATCAGCGGAGCTGCTGGAGCTTGCCGTCGCCTGCGAGCCAGGTGGCCACGCCGACAATGTCGCCGCCGCGCTGTTTGGGGGGCTGGTCGTTACCGGTGCGCGTGAGGATGGCGCTGGTGTTGTCGCGCTGCCACTGCCCATCTCCGCGACGCTGCGGGCAGTGATCTTCATTCCCGATCAGCCAATGAGTACGGTCGCCGGGCGCGCGTTGTTGCCAACGCACTACACGCGCGGCGACGTCACCTTCAACCTCAGCCGGCTCGCGTTGCTGCTCGGCGCGTTCCAGACTGGGCGCTTCGATACGCTGGCGCTGGCGATGGATGACCGCATGCATCAGCCCTATCGCCAGGCGCTCTTTCCACAGCTACGCCCACTCATGGCGGCGGCGCAGGTGGCTGGCGCGCACGGCTCCTGCCTCTCTGGCGGAGGGTCATCTGTGCTTGCGCTGGTCAGCGACGCGCATCAGGCCGAGCGTGTGCGCGCCGCGCTGATCCTCGCGGCGCAGACGTTACGAACGTCCGGGCGCTGCGTCATCGCCGAGATCGCGCTCCAGGGCGCCACAGCCGTGCTCTCAGACGCTTCGGCTGCGCAGCCAGAGAGAGGAGCGCGGGCATGACCACACAACCTGACCCCGCCGCACTGTTGCGGAGCATAACGCTGGCTTGCCCAGCATGCGGCGCGACACGTCCGGGAACGAGCACGCGCTTTCGTTGCGCCTGTGGAACGCCCCTCGACATCGCGCCGGTGGGCTTCCCGCTAGAGCCACTATCCACCGATGACCTGCGTACGACGTTTGCGCAGCGCCTCAGCGCAGTCACCGGCAGCGCGCGAAGTGGTGTTTGGCGCTACAGAGAGCTTGTCTTGCCGCTGCCAGAGCAGTCTATCGTCTCACGCGCTGAGGGCGCCACGCCGCTGCATAACGTGGGCGCGGCGCAAGTCAGTGGCGGCTGGCGGCGCATCGGCGAATACGCTGGGCTGGACTGGCTCACCTTGAAGCACGAGGGTGAAAATCCAACGGGAAGCTTCAAGGATCGCGGCATGACGGTGGGGATGAGTGTCGCGCGCAGCCTCGGCGTCCGCGCAGTGGCCTGTGCTTCCACGGGCAACACCTCCGCCTCGCTCGCGGCCTATGCGGCGCAGGCGGGCTTGCCGGCGTTGGTCTTTTTGCCAGCGGGCAAGGTCGCGAGCGGCAAACTGGCGCAGAGCATCGCCTATGGCGCGCGGCGCGTGGAGGTCGCTGGTGACTTCGACGAAGCGATGCGTCAGGTGGAGGCTGTCGCCGACGATCTGGGTATCTATCTGCTCAACTCGATCAATCCCTACCGACTCGCGGGACAACGTTCGATCGGCTATGAGTTGTTGCAGCAACTCGACTGGCAGGCGCCCGACTGGATCGCGCTGCCAGCTGGCAACCTGGGCAACACCTCGGCCATCGGCGCGGCGCTTATCCACGCGCGCCAGCTTGGCCTGATTTCGCGGACCCCGCGCATCGCAGCCATTCAGGCCGCCGGAGCGGCGCCGTTCTACCAGAGTTACGCCGCACGGTGGCGCGAGCTCGTTCCTGTGCGGGCGCAGACCCGAGCCACTGCCATCAACATCGGCGCGCCAGTCAGCTATGTTCGCGCTCGCGCTGTTATCGAGGCGACGCGTGGCGTCGTGGCTCAGGTGAGTGATGAGGAGATATTCGCGGCGAAGGCGCAGATAGACCGCGCGGGCATTGGCTGTGAACCCGCGTCGGCGGCCTCGCTCGCGGGGGTGCGTCGGCTGCGCGCGGAAGGCGTCATCGCGCCCGATGCGCGAGTTCTCGCCATCCTCACAGGTCACCTGCTCAAAGACACTGCCCAGGCGACAACCGAGGACGAAGAAGCGGATGCGGACGTCGAGACGCTGACACGCCAGGTACGCGCTGCGCTTCAGCGGCTCTCTGCCTGAACAGGGGCGCTATCTAGCGACAACAGGCCGATTGCGGAACGCGCTTCTCCGCAATCGGCCTGTGTCAGTGGCCCGGTTCCCAAGCCGAACCTTGGACCTGGTTCCCAAGCGGAATCTTGGGCCTGGTCGCCGCTAAATCGCGCTGACGGGTCCGCCAGCCAGCCCCTCGGCGATGTTGCCGACGATCGGGAGCTTGGTGGGCTTGCCCGTGAAGGCCGAAATCATGCCCCAGATCCAGAAGCCAAACATCACGAGGCCCACAATGCCCGCGATGCAGGCGAAGACCAGTGCGAGCCCCGCGCTGCCAAGGTTGGCCGCGCCGTTGGATGAGTTGATTCCGAAACTGAGAGCGCCATTGACGATGCTGTAGACAATGGTGAGGATGACCTCAACAACGCCGAGCAGCATTGCCTGAGCAGCATGGAACTTGGTGAAGCGATTCTTTTCGATGGCGAAGATGACGATCTGGCCGATGAAGCCGAGGAACGGTACGATTGCGATGACATAGGCGAGTCCGGCCATCACCTCAGCGCCAATATTCCCGAGCGCCGAGACGCCCCATCGTCCCGCTGTCGCCGTGTATGGCGGCTGCCCATAGGGTTGTTGCTGTCCGTAGGGCGGCTGTCCATACGGCTGTTGCGGCTGCTGCCCATACGGCTGATTTGGGTCCATAGACATGGCTGGTGTTCCTTTCCGCGCCACGATGCCTGAAAGCGATCGGGCGCTGCTGCGGGAGGAGACCGCTCCTCCAGGGACACATGTGCGCCAGGTTGGGCGTCGCAGACCCACTCAGGAACACCCGCGACGGGTGTCACTCCCTCGCCTGCTTCGCACACTGGCGTCAGTCACGCTGAGCTAGACCACGAGGAGCGGATGGTGATACCGCTCCTGCGCCTCAGCGTACTCGTGGGCGCCGCTCTTGTCTACTATCTGCCGGTATTCCTGCGCAATATTACGTACCCTCCCTCCCCCATTAAGCGGGCGGGCGCCCGCTCACCGCGCGCCCGCCCGCGCGCCGATACCGGCAGATACCGTATAATGCCAGGGATGCCATTTCATCTACGGCGCGCAATGACGCCCGCTGTGGGACGAACAGAGATTTCGAGACAAAGGAGCCTATAATGGCTGACCATGACGCTGTTATTGTCGCGGCGACCCGCACCCCCACAGGTCGCTTCCTCGGCGGGCTATCGCCGTTTTTCGCTACTGACCTGGGTGGACTTGTCATCCGCGAGGCGATTCGCCGGGCGGGCATACCCGTTGAGCGCATCGATGAAGTCATCATGGGCAACGTCGTGCAGGCGGGCGAGGGCCAGGCTCCCGCGCGTCAGGCCGCGCTGAATGGTGGCGTTCCGGCGGATGTGCCAGCCTTCACCGTCAACAAGGTCTGCGGCTCCGGGCTGAAGGCCGTCATGCTGGCGGCGCAGGCGATCAAGGCTGGAGATGGCGATCTCTTCGTCGCGGGCGGCATGGAGAGCATGAGCAACGCCCCGTACCTGCTATCGAAAGCGCGCACCGGCTATCGCATGGGTGACGCGACGATGATCGACTCGGTCGTGCATGACGGCCTCTGGTGCGCGGTAGAAAACGTTCACATGGGCGAGGAGGCTGAGATCGTCGCCGAGGCGTACGGTGTCACCCGCGAAGAGCAGGACGAGCTTGCCTATAACAGCCACAGGAAGGCGCAGGCGGCGACCGAAGCGGGCCGCTTCCGCGATGAGATTGTTCCCGTCGAAGTGCCCGGCAAGAAGGGCGCGACCACATTGATCGAGCGCGACGAGCCGATTCGCGCCGATACCACACTTGAGGCGTTGGCCGCCCTCAAGCCCGCCTTCCGCAAGCAGAACGGCTCCGTCACCGCTGGCAATGCTCCCGGCCTGAGCGATGGCGCTTCCGCCACCGTCGTCGCCAGCGAGCGCCTGGCGCGTGAGCTGGGTCTGCCGATTCTCGCGCGCGTCACCGGCTATGCGGCGGCGGCCATCGAGCCGCGCATGATCTTCGCCTGCCCGCCACGCGCCGTGCGCAAGCTGTTGGAGCGCACCGGCCAGAAGATGAGCGACTTCGACGTGATCGAAGTCAACGAAGCCTTCGCGGCGCAGACAGTCGCCAACGGCAAGGAACTTGGCTGGGACTGGGACAAGGTCAACCCCAACGGTGGCGCGGTCGCCCTGGGACACCCCATCGGCTCCAGCGGCTCGCGCGTGCTGACGACGCTGATCTACGAGCTGCGCCATCGTGGCGGCGGCAAGGGATTGGCGACGCTCTGCCTCGGCGGCGGCGGCGCGGTGGCGATGTCCGTGGACGTGCTGGCATAGTCGGCGCGGCGATTCTCAGGCTCTCAGCCAACAGGACACTCTAGGAGGACAATCCATGCTGGATCAGCAGCCGCGCGCGTCGAATAAGCGCTCACTGGGCGAGAATGGCGCCACCGACGCGGGGCAGCCAGACGCGGGGCAGGCGACAACGCAGTCGCTCTATTCGCCTGAAGCTGTGGCGAGCGTGCGTGACGAGCGCGAGCAGTGGGAAGCGACCACTGTGGCGAAGGCGACGAAGCGCATGCCGGAGCGACCCGCCGAGACGACCACCCAGTCGGGCATGCCGATCAAGCGCATCTACACGCCCGAAGACTCCAGTCAGCTCGACTACGCGCGCGACCTGGCCTTCCCCGGCGAATATCCCTACACGCGCGGCGCGCAGCCGACGATGTATCGCGCCAAGCCGTGGACGATGCGCATGTTCGCGGGCTTCGGCACGGCGGAGGAGACGAACGAGCGCTTCCACTACCTGCTGGAGCACGGCCAGACAGGCCTCTCGATCGCCTTCGACATGGCGACGCTCTACGGCTACGACCACGATCACCCGATGGCGCTGGGCGAGTTCGGCAAGTGTGGTGTGGCGATCTCGTCGCTGGCTGACATGGAGGTGTTGCTGGACGGCATCCCACTGGACAAGATCACCACGTCCATGACGATCAACAGTCCCGCGCCCGCCATCTGGGCGATGTACATCGCGGCGGCGGAGAAGCAGGGCGTGCCAATGGCGCAGCTTGGCGGCACCCTGCAAAACGACATCCTCAAGGAGTACATCGCGCAGAAGGAGTTCCTGTTCCCGCCGGAGCCGTCCATGCGCCTCGTCGTGGATACGATCGAGTTTGGCGCGCGGAATATGCCGCGCTGGAATACGATCAGCATCAGCGGCTACCACATCCGCGAGGCGGGCGCCACCGCTGTGCAGGAGCTAGCGTTCACGCTCGCCGACGGATTCGCCTATGTCGAGGCGGCGATCGAGCGCGGGATGGACATCGACGACTTCGCGCCACGCCTCTCGTTCTTCTTCGATGTCCACAACGATCTGTTTGAGGAGATCGCCAAGTTCCGCGCGGCGCGACGTATCTGGGCGCATCAGATGCGTGAGCATTACGGCGCGAAGGACCCGCGTTCGTGGACTCTGCGCACGCATGCGCAGACAGCGGGGGTCTCGCTGACAGCGCAGCAGCCAGAGAACAATGTCGTGCGGGTAGCGCTGCAAGCGCTGGCGGCGGTGCTCGGTGGCACGAACTCGCTGCACACCAACTCGCTCGATGAGGCGCTGGCCCTGCCGACTGAGAAGGCCGCATTGGTGGCCCTGCGCACGCAGCAGATCATCGCGCATGAGAGTGGCGTCACGAATACAGTGGACCCGCTGGCCGGCTCGTTCTTTGTCGAGGCGTTGACCGACGAGACAGAGCGGCAGGCGATGGACTACATCACGCAGGTGCGCGAGCTTGGCGGCGTGCTGGAGTGCATCCGCAACGGCTTCTTTCAGAAGGAGATCGCCGAGGCGTCGTACCGCTTCCAGCAGGAGGTGGATCGCCACGAGCGCGTCATCGTCGGCGTCAACGACTACGTGATGGACGACAACAGCTATCGCGTGCCAACGCTCTATGTGGACCCGGCCAAAGAGCGCATCCATCTGAATCGGCTGGAGCGCACCCGCCGCGAGCGCGACAACGAACGCGTTGGCGTGACGCTGGCCGCGCTGGAGCAGGCCTCACGCGGGACGACCGAGAACACAATGCCCTATATCCTCGACTGCGCGCGGGCCTACTGCACGCTGGGCGAGATCATGGGCGTCTTCCGCAGGGTCTTTGGCGAGTACACCGAGTCGGTGGTGTATTAGCCAGCGTCCCCTCCCCAACCCCCGCTCCCGCTCCCGCCGCGGGTGTAGGCCAGGGGAGGGGGCGACGCGCGTCCAACCATACCCCAGGAGTGACGCACTACGCTGGTCGTAGCTCGACGCGCGCCTGTTTTGCTATTTCGCTGGCCGTGGCGACAGGTGATGTTCGTCGTTTGGCCTCAGCGGAGATATGACCGCGCTGGTTCATATGGGATGGCTGCGCATGCCATGACGCCGTTGTGTGGGCGAACGTGCGCGTTTGCTGGCCAGACCCGCTAAATCAACCAGCCGAGGCGGAAACAGACAGACGAAACCCGTCGTCGTCGCCGAGGTAGTCCCAGCTGACGTTGACGCGGTACGCCGCGCGCGCGAGCCTGGCGTAGTTGAACCACGAACCACCACGCAGCATTCTATTTCCAGTAGAATCCTGCGTCTCGCGACCATCATTCTCAATGTATTTATAGGGCTTGAAGAGACTGCTCGTCCACTCCCAGACATTGCCTGCCATCTCCTCGGCGCGCCACGGGCTGGCCCCGCTGCGCCGTGCGTCGCTTGCCGGGTACGAGCCGACAGGCGTCGTCGTCTGAATGCCGCTCGCGGCGGTGTTGCAACGGTTGTTGTCGAAGCTGTCACCCCAAGGGTAGATGCGGCTGACATTCCGCTGCGCATCCCAGCGGGCGGCTTTCTCCCACTGCGCCTCGCTGGGCAGCCGCCAGTTCGGCTGGCCTGTCACCTTGCGCAGCCAGGCGACGTAGGCAGTCGCATCTTGCCACGACACATTCACGACGGGGTGGTCGGGCCGTTCGCGCGCCTGCTGGTCCCAGGTCAGTGTGTTGTATTGACCCACAGGAGCTGCGCGCTGGGTTGCGGTCAGGAAATACTGGTATTCGGCCACCGTCACCGGATATTTGCCGATCTGGAAGGCGGCCAACTCGATGCGATGCTGCGGCGTCTCCTTGTCAAACGCCTCTTTGTCATGACTTTTGTCGCTGCCCATCAGGAAGGGTCCAGCGGCGACCGAGACGAGCGGCGGCACGATAGCAGGCGCGCCGTTCGGATGGACGCCGCGAAAGCCGAGGCTGGCGAGCCGTGCTGGCACGGTGGGCAGCGGATAGATGGGCTTCTGTGGCGCTGCGGGCTGAGGACCAGGAGTCGCCATCAGCGGAACCAGCCGCGCGAGCAGTTGCTCGACATCGTGGTTGAAATGGTGGTCGGAGCGCACGTCTGTGCCATGACGATAGGCCAGGTCGGCGATGCTGGCGGGCAGGTCGCTGAAACGCGGCATGGGTGTCCCATGCGTCAGAATCGGCACGACCGGAATCTTACGCGCCAGCGCCTCCTCGACCTCGATACGCACGAAGTCATTTGGATCGTCCAGTCGTCGCTGGCCACGCTCGTCACTTATGCTCAGCCAGAGCTTGCCGATGATGACCAACGCCAGGCTGGAGGACGCCACCGCATTGCGCAGAATCTGGCGGAAGTCGGCGCCAAGCGGAATCGAGTCCACATCCATGAAGATGTTGTCTGCGCCGAAGCGCGCCGCCAGCCGCTCATAGATGCTGCGCGTGATGTCCTGCGTGTCGTCGCGCCGATAGGAGATGAAAATCTTGCCCACACATCCCCCAATCCACTCTGCCGCGTGGCGCCTCTCCAGCCTTGCTGCGCTGTCTCGCTAGCGAACAGTATAGCACGGCGAGAGATGGCTGGCGGGTAAACCCGCGCCTATGGGCGTTCAACTGCAAAGCCCGCCTGCGGAGAATGAGAGCGATGCGCCGCGTCCCAGGCCACGCAGGCGGCATTTGCGTTCCGCAGGCCCTTCGACGCGGGCTCACCTGCGGAATGGTGTTGGCGGTCGGGCGTCAGGCAGCCATACGACATAGCCGTCAACGACGGTCAGCGTGTAGGGCCAGGAGAGGTCGCGCGCCTTTTGGTCCGGCGCGTGCGCTTGAAGCATGCTCTCAGGGAAGACATATACCAGAGGACCTCTGTTCAGACGCCGGAAGCGCTCAGACGAAGCGTGTGACGATGAAGGCGAAGGCTACGCCAACGAAGGTGAGGAGCACTGTTCCGGCGCTGCTTTCCTTGCTGTGCGCGGCGGGCAGGATGTCGCTCGCGCCTATGTAGAGCAGGAAGCCAGCGAAGAAGCCGAGATAGATCGGCAGCGCCATCCCGTGAATCGTGAAAAGGAACGTCGAGAGCGTTCCCAGCACAGGCGCGATGGCGTCGAGCGCGAGCAGGGCCAGCGCGCGGCGTGAGGTGTTGTGGTTGACGAGCATCAGCGTCACGGTGTTCAGTCCATCGGACATGTCATGCGCGATGACAGCGATGGCGACGATGATGCCCGCGGTCGTGCTGACCTGAAACCCCAGGCCGATGCCCACTCCGTCGAGAAAGCTGTGGCCCGAGAGCGCGAGCGCCGCCAACAGCCCCACCTGCGGATGCGTCGTGACGGGCTTGCCGTCGTCACTCTCGTGGCTGTGGTGAATCAGCGAGAGCTTCTCGACGACATAGAAGGCCAGGTAGCCGACCATCAGCGCCGACATGGGGATGACTGGATTGATCTTCATGGCGCCCACCAGGCGAAAGATTTCCGGCAGCAGGTCGAACGCCACGAGCGCCACCAGCACGCCAGCGGTGAAGCCCATCACATAGCGCAGCTTGTCGCGCAGCCGCAGCGCCAGCAGTCCCCCGATGCTGGTCGAGAAGAACGAGGCGATAGAAAAGAGAACCGCTGTCATGCCTGCCCCTCAGTCGTATCGAATGCGAGCGCCTGCTTGCACGCCGCGCAGAGTCCGCCCAGGATGATGTCGTGTCGTTCGATGCGCGCGCCTGTCGCCTGCTCGATCTCCGCCAGCGCAGTCTCCAACGCGGCGCTGGAGACGTCGAGGGTGGCATGGCAGGCGCGACAGGTAAAGTGATGGTGGTGGCCGGTCGCCGTGCACATCGCGTAGCGCCTGCCCCGCGCATCCGCCTCCGTCGTGTCCGCCGCGCTGTCGCCCGGCGCGACATGCCCCGCCGTCCGCTCGACGGGTGGATCGCTGATCTCGCTAACGACACCCAGGTCGGCCAGCAGGGACAGCGCGCGGTAGGTCGAGGCGACACTCACGCCTGAGCGCGCGGCCACCTCCAGCGCCGTCAACGGCGTCTCCGAGGCGCGCAGCGCATCGAGGATGCGTCTGCGTGGAGTCGTGAGCTTATAGCCCGCCTGAGAGAGCCGGTCAAGTATTGTCATGTCGCGCCTCGCTAGTTGAGAATATTATCAATGAGAACGTTCTCATTATGCCGCATGTACGGCTGGAGCGCAAGGGGCGCCAGAAACTCGCGCAGCGGGCGTGGCCGGGCGCAGCGCGTAGTTGACGCGGTATGCTGTTCATGGAGAGCGATTCCTGGGTCGCGATGGCATACAGACGACATTATGCGGGAGGAGCCTGGATGGGCCTGACATCAACGCCATCTGGCGAGCTTGAGGTGCGGGACGCGCGAGATGAGGACCGCGACGCCGTGGTCGCCTTCTGTGCGGAAACCTTCGGCGATGACGGCGACTATATCGGCGACGTGTGGGATGATTGGCTCGCGGATGCGCGCGGCGCGCTGCTCGTCGGCGCAGTGGATGGCCAGCCGATCGCGGTGAGCCATGTGCGTATGACCGCGCCAGACGAGGCGTGGATCGAGGGCGTGCGAGTCGCGCCCGAAGCTCGACGGCAGGGCGTCGCGCGGGTGATCGTCTCGCGCTCGCTTGCGCGGGCCCACGAGCTGGGCGCCAGCGTCGCGCGGATGTTCACGGGGAACACTAATGTCGCCTCGCAGCGGCTCTTCGAAGGCTTCGGCTTCCGCAAGGTCGCCGAGCTAGCCTACTATGTTGGCGCAGCGCTCTCCCCTGATCCCGAAGAGGCCGCACGCCAGCGCCCGCCACGCAGCGCCGCCGAGCTGGACCCAACCATCGCCGAGACAACCTATGACACGACGGAGGGCGCGCTGCCCGTGGACGCGCGGCTCGCCACGCCCGGTCCGGCTGAGTTCGCGCGGCTGTGGGCCTGGCTGGAGCAGTCGAATCTGACGCCCTTCAACGGTGGGCTGGAGATTCACCACTGGTCGGGGCGCGGCCTCAGTGAGCTGTCGCTGCGTGAGTATCTGGCGGCGGGCGCTGTCACCACGCTCGACGAGTGGGGCGCGACTCAGGCGCTGGCCATCGTCAGCGAAGACCACAGCGATGGACCAGAGCTGGAAGTCCGCTACATCGATGGCCTCTCGGACGCGATCGGACGGCTGGCGCTGCTGCTCCGTAGCGAAGCCTACCGGCGCACGCTGGCGCAGGTCTGGCTGTGGCTGCCCGACCTGCTGATCTTGCGCGATGCGATGGACGGCGCGGGCTACAGGCGCGGCGACGAGGCGATGTGGGTCTACGCCCGCGCGCTGTAGGTCGGCTGGCGATTGAAATCGCGCCTGGACCTGGATGGCGGGCATGCGCCGCGAAACCCGCTCGCGCGGGTTCGGGAGCGGATCTTCAGCCCGCACATTCAGGTCTCGCGGCCCAGTGGGGCCACCCAGGAGCGACTTTAGCCGCCAGCCGACCTGATCTCGCCAGCCGTCCTCACTCGGCCCTCACTCGGCGGGCAGATCGTAGACCTGCTCGAACTTGCGCGTCAGGTACTCCACGAAGTAGGACGGGTCCGGGCGCTTGCCTGTCACCCGCTCGATCAGGTCTTCGGGCAAATAGGTCTTGCCCCAGCGATACATCCGCTCGCGCAGCCAGTCGAGCGCGAACGCGCTATCACCGCGCGCCAGCCGCTCATCGAAGTCGGCGAATGACTCGCGCATGGCGGCGTAGATCTGCGCAGCGTAGAGATTGCCGAGCGTGTAGGTTGGGAAGTAGCCGAACCCTGATGTCCAATGGACGTCCTGCAAGATGCCGTCGCTGTCGGTTGGGGGCGTGATGCCCAGGTAGGCCTGGTATTTCTCGTTCCACATGCGCGGCAGCGACTCAACCGCGACCGACGTGTTGACCATCGCCTGCTCCATCTCATAGCGAATGATGATGTGCAGGTTGTAGGTCACTTCATCGGCGGCGATGCGAATCAGCCCCGGCGTCACTTTGTTGAGCGCGCGGCTAAACGTCGCCGCGTCAACTGAGGTGAACGCCTTGGGGAAGACAGTGCGCACGGTGTCGAGATTGCCGCGCCAGAACGCCTCCGAGCGGCCAATCGCGTTTTCCCACAGGCGTGACTGTGATTCGTGGGCGCCCATCGAGACGCCACCGACGATCGGTGTGCGCGTCAGATCTGGCGCGCTGCCTTGCTCGTAAAGCGCGTGGCCGCCCTCGTGCAGCGCCGCCATCAGCGCGTCATCCAGCGTATCTTCATGCGGGTGAACGGTCACGCGCACATCGTACGGGCTGCCAAAGTCGGTCGTGAAGGGATGCGGCGAGATCATGAGGCCGCCGCGTGCGAAGTCGTAGCCCATGCGCGTCAGGATGTCGCGCGCGAGCCGCATCTGCTGGTCGGAGGGGAAGGCGCCCGCGAGGCTGCTGGCGTCTATCGTGTGTCCGCTCGCCTCGATGCGTTGCCGCATCCGCACGCTGATCTCACGCACGGGCGCAAAGAGCGTATCCACACGCTCGGATGTCAGCCCAGGCTCGTAGAGATCGAGCAGCGCGTCGTAGCGCGTGGCCTTGAAGCCTAGCCGGTCGGCGACCTCGCGCTGCAGGGTGATCGTGCGGGCGAGCCACGGCGCGAACAGCGCGAAATCGTTGGTTGTACGCGCCTTGCGCCACGCCTCGAAGCTCGACGCCTCGACACGCGCCATCTCTTCGACCAGGCCCCGCGGCAACCGCGTCGCATGGGTGCGCTCGCGAGTCACTTCGCGCACGAGCGCACGGTCGGCGTCTGTGAATGGCGCGCTCCTGGATGGTGTCGCCAGCTCACTGAGCAGCTCACCTAGCCGCTGCGTCGTCCAGCGCTCGTGAATCAGACCCTGCAAGGTTGCGAGTTGTTCGCCGCGCACCTCGCCCGCGCCCTCGGGCATGGCGGTATTCTGGTCCCAGCTGAGCAGCGAGAGCGCGGCGCGCAGATCGGCGATCTCATGGGTGACGGTCAGCAGCTCAGTGATACGCTTGTCGTCGGCGCTGAAGCGCGGCCCAGCGGCGGCGGATGAGTTCGAGGATACCACGCAGATTCCCCCGACAGTAGAGTACGATCCCAACAATAGAGCGGACTATCCAGCGGAAGCCGCGACGAACATCGTACCACACAGGACTGTGGCGTCTGCCGTCGCCAGCAGACGCCACAGGTTATGGAACGTCAACGGGTTGTTTCGCGCCGCAGCGGTGGGCCACGCGCGAGTCATGAATGAGTCATGAGTGAGTCATGAGTGAGTCATGCGCGACTCGCCAGCGAGCCGTCAGCGAGCCGTCAGCGAGCGATCAGGTCGCGGGAATGCGCCGGCGCAGCATGCGATCGACACGCGCGCGCGTCTGCTCCTCCTGCGCCCAGCTCCACAGCTTGGCCGCCAGTGTCAGGAACATTGCCAGAGCCACCTCCAACCCGAGAATCAGCATCGTCCGGCGGCGCTCTTCCTCGGCGTGCGGATCAACCCGCCGCACGGACACTTTTTCCTTATAGGCGCTATTACGATGCTCGCCCAGCCGCTGCTCACGCGTCTCGGGCGCGCTCGATTCGGGCGCCAGCGCTGAGAGACTCGGCCGCACTGAGGCCTTGATCTCTGTCTGTGTCGCTTCCTGATCCGCCATATAGACCCACTCCCTCACGCTCATCCTTCATCGCCGCACGCGGCGTCACATCCACTCTGTCACCCCAGGACGCAAGCGGTGGGCCAAGGGAATGGCCAAGGGAAGCGGCGTCACGCGGAATCGAGCCGCAGACGTTGGCGCAGCGTCTCAGTGGATAGCCCAGTGATCGCGACCTGCTTCTGGCGCGTCGTCTCGCCGCGCAGGATCGCGATGTCGCGGCGCGGCAGATTCAGGCGATTGGCCAGCAAAGCGATCACCGCTGCGTTGGCGGCTCCATCCACTGGGGCGGCGCGCACCCATGCTCGCAGTTGACCATCGGCCATGACCAGCGCTTCACGGCGCGCTCGCGGCGTCACGCGGATTGAGAGGATGACACGCCCAGGCTCGTCACGCGCCGGGAGCGCGAGAGCGTCAGTCACCCGAACGACCTACCATCACTACCATGCCGCCGGGATGGCGATCGAGAGCAGCGAGCTTATCACGCCCAGCGCCCACCATGAGAATATGAACGCGACAATGCCTCGCAGATCGAACGCCCCCATGCTCGACGAGGGCAGAATGCGATAGAGAGGGTCATAGAGTGGACCTGTGATGACATCGAAGAAACGCACGAACGGGTTGGCGGGGCTCAGCGCGGGGATGGCCATCGAGAGCCATGAGAGGATCATGCGTGCGAAGAAGCTGAGAATCAGGAAGCCGAAAAAGAGCTTGATGAAAAGGTGCAGCAGCCCCATTGTCGCCAGCGTCTGCAAGAATGGCATGGTCATCAGGTCCTTTCGGCCGATCTCAGGTCAGCGCGAGATGCGCTCGATTGCGCGCTCGGCGCGGCGATGTCAGCCGCGCGCGTCCGCTGTCAACGCCTCGACGACACGGCGGCCGAACAGGCGGCGCGTCCGCACATCCACGATGCGCACATCATGCAAATCGGGCGCTGTCGTGAGATACTTCTGCGCCAGACTGCCCAGCGGGCGCGCCGCCATCGCGCCAGCGACGGAGCTGGCCAGCGCCGACGCGACCCGCGTGCGAGCGCGCATCGCCGTCAGCGACAATAGCGACCCGATCATCGCCAGGGACATGCCCACGGCCAGATTCGTGCCACAGTTCGGATGAATGGCAAGCTCCGCCTCGCCCGCGCGCAGCCGCGCCAGCGCCTCGTTGGCGCAGCGCCGCACCAGCGCCGGGTCAATGTCCGCGAAGATCGTGAATCCGCGTGTGTTCGAGCGCGCGCTGACACTCAAACCAGGCAGCTTATTCGCCAGAATGGTGACGGTCGCATGCTCCAGCGCATGGTTCTGGCGCACCCGTCGCGTCAACAGGAAATCACCCGCATCCATCATCGCCTCGCTTTCAGCGCGTCCGTCGTGTCTGCAGTATTCGCCGCACACGCGCGCCACTCTCTGTATTGTACTGCATGCGCAAGCGATGCGCCGCACTGCGCCCCCGATTGTGCGCCGATTGCGCCCCTATCGCTATACGTTAGGGGTCGGCCGCGCGCCAAAGAGTCCACGTCCGATGCGGACGCTGGTGGCGCCTTCTTCGATGGCGACCTCGAAATCGTCGGTCATGCCCATCGAAAGCTCATGCCAGCCGCCAGACGCCCCCTGGGGAGCCGCGGCGCGCACCTGATCGCGCAGGTCGCGCAGCGCACGGAAGTACGGCCGCGCCTGCTCTGCGCGCTCAGTGATCGGGGCGACACACATCAGCCCTTCGGCGCGCAGACCGGGCAGAGCGACGACGGAGCGCGCGGCGGCGATCAGATCAGCGCCGTCGGGCGCGAATCCTGACTTGGTCGCCTCCGCGCCGATGTTGACCTCCAGCAGAACGGGCAATGTCTGGCCCAGCGCTACCGCCCGCGCACTCAGAGCCTCAGCCAGACGCAGACTGTCGACGCTCTGCACCCGCGCGAAGAGGTCGAGAGCGCGAGCGGCTTTGTTCGTTTGCAGGTGGCCGATCAGCTCCCAGCGCACGCCTGTCAGCAGGTCCGCCAGCCGCGCGTCTCCCTCGGCGAGCTGCGTCAGCCGCTCACGCTTGCCGCGCGCCTCCTGCACACGGTTCTCTCCGAAGGTCGTCAGGCCAAGCGCAGCGGCGGCCACCAGTCGCTCCGCTGGCACGGTCTTGGTCACGGCGATCAGGCTCGCCTCAGATGGAGCGCGACCAGCGCGAGAGGAAGCCGCCGCCATGCGGTCGCGCACCATGCGCAGCGCCTCGGCGAGCGCGGCGTCAGTCCAGCCGTCCATCGCGTGTGGCTCCTCTCGCGGCTCCCGTCGCGGCATATCGCGGCACATCCCGGCATGGCTCAGGCCGCCAGCCCGATCACCACGGCAAAACGCCCATCGGCGTGGCGGCGCATGCGATGCGAATAGAACAGATCCTCGGCGCAGCCTGTGCAGAAGGGCGCCACTTCGAGCCGCTCTGGCCGCACGCCAGCGGCGAGCAGTTGGCGTGCATTCGACTCGGTGACATCCAGGTAGAGCGCCGGCTGCCCCTCCGCATCGAGACGCTGCGTGAAGACGGCGCTTTCATGCGCCAGTGGCTCCGCAGCGAAGGTCTGGCGCACCGTTTCATCCACCCGATAGCAGCACGCCTGAATGGCGGGGCCAACGCCCGCGAGCAGTTCCTCCGGCCGGCTGCCGAAGCGCTCGGTCATCGCGCTGATCGTGCGTGGGCCAATCGCGCCTGCCGCGCCTCGCCAGCCGCCATGCGCGAGCGCGATGACCTTGTGGCGTGGGTCATAGAGCAGGATGGGCGCACAATCGCCGAAGCCCCAGAAGAGGCCCAGCCCCGGCTCAGCGGTTATCATCGCGTCGGCGGGCGTGTGGCGCAGGCGCGCGCGCATCTCATCCAGCGACTCCTCATTTGAGGCGCGCTCGACCAGGCAGACCTGATTGCCGTGCATGATGCGTGCGCTGACGAGCGGCAGCCCCACCGTCTGCGCGACTACCGTCTGATTCCTTCGCGCTGACGCAGGATCATCACCCGTCGTGAGCGCGACGTTGAGTCCATCGAACGGGGGCGCGCTGTGGCCGCCTTTGCGGGTGAAGACGCCATGCCGCAGATTCGCTTCACCGCTCATATGCTCATAGAGCAGATAGACACACTCGTCACCCTGGCGTTCGATCACCTGATACCTCGCTTGGCCCGCGCCGCTGAACTGGAAACGATGGGATGAGACTGCTTGGAGCGTGCGATGCTCTGCCAGCATAGCACGGGACGCAGATCGCTCGCCAGACGCGCTCGCCGCTTCAGCCGCCAGTCGTCTCCGCGGCGCCCGCAAGCGCAACGGCGATGCGTGCGGCTACAGTCGCATTGTTGAGCAGCAGCGCGCGGTTGGCCGTCACACTCTCGCCGCCGGTCAGCTCAGCGACGCGCGCCAGCAGCCAGGGCGTCAGGCGCGGCCCAGTGATCGCGGCGCCGTGCGCTTCGGCTAGCGCGCGGCCAACCGCCTCATCCACCCGCGCCTGGGGTAGCGCGTGCTCCTGCGGAATAGGGACGGTGACGAGCAGTCCGCCGCCCAGTCCACTCTCCCACTGCGCGCGCGCGATGGCCGCGACCTCATTTGGCGTCTCGGCGCGATGCGGAACACGCAGACCACTCGCGCGGGTATAGAACGCGGGCAGCTCATCGGTCTGATAGCCGATGACGGGAACGCCCTGTGTCTCCAGATATTCCAGCGTGAGCGGTAGATCAAGGATCGCCTTGGCTCCCGCGCAGATGGTCACAACAGGCGCGCGGGCCAGCTCAGGCAGGTCAGCGGAGATGTCGAAGCTGCTCGCCGCGCCGCGATGGACGCCGCCAATGCCGCCCGTAGCGAAGACGCGCACGCCAGCCAGCGCCGCGCAGGCGAGTGTTCCCGCGACGGTCGTGGCCGCCGTGGCATGTCGAGCCAGCGCCACGGCGAGATCGCGCCTGCTCGCCTTCCATACATCTGGTTCATCGGCCAGCCGCGTGATGTCTTGCTGGCTCAGGCCGACGACGATCTGGCCATCGAGCAGGGCGATCGTAGCGGGCGTCGCGCCCTCCGCGCGGATGGCCCGCTCCAGCGCCAGCGCCACCTCCACATTCGCTGGGCGCGGTAGCCCATGCGCGATGACGGTGGACTCCAGCGCCACGACGGGCCGCCCCTCCGCCAGCGCCGCACTCACCGCTGGCGCCACACGCAGATATGTCCGGATGCCCATCGGCTTACCTCCAAAGTGAACGTTTCAGCGAAGTGCGGCGCGCACTGCTTCGGCCACCGCCACCGCTTCGTCCTCGCCGCATGACTGATCCTGCGCAAGGAACGCCACGCCACGCGTCGCCGCGCCAGACGCATGTGGGATATGCCAGGAGTGGAAGTGGGAGGCGCCCTCCAGCGTCACCAGCGTATAGATCCGCTCGGCGCCCAACACACGCTTGACCGCCGCGTACAGCCGCGCGAGCAGAGGACCATAGCTCGCAGCCTCCTCTGGCGCCATCTCCGCGAAGTCAAGCACATGGCGACGCGACTCGATCAGCAGCGTACCTGCGACCACCATCGTCACGGGCGCATGACAGACGCGAAAATACGCATCTTCATAGATATAGCCGCCGGGAGGAGAGGCTAGCTCGCCCGCATGCTTGCGACAGATGAAGCAATCAGGCGTCTGTGGCATGAACATCTCCTCTGATTCCGTCGTTGGCGCTGTGGATACCGTCATCGCCGTCATCCATGATACACCGCCTCGCGCTACCGCCTCGTCGCGCACGTTGAGCAGACCGCGCCTACGGTCATCGCCTGATACCCAGCCCGCGCCGCAGGGGCTATAATGTGAGATGGGCATCGTCGTCTGATGCGACAGGCGGCCCCACTGGCACAGAATCTACAGTAACGACATGCGTTTCCCGTTAGCGATAGAAGGCGGCGCCATCGTGGCGACTCTCTCACCGGCTCCCTCCAGCGGCGCGCACGCGGCCAGCGGCTCTCCGATCGTCGTCGGCTCGCGCGGCTCGGCGCTGGCTCTCTGGCAGACCAATTGGGCGCTCGACCGTGTGCGCGAGCGCGAGCCAGAAGCCAGCTTCAGCGTTCAGACCATCACGACGCAGGGCGACCATACCCAGGCGCAGAATACACCGCTTGCGCGCCTCGGCGACAAAGGACTCTTCGTCGCCGAGCTGGAGCGCGCCCTGCTCGCTGGCTCGCTCGATGTCGCGGTGCAGCCGATGAACGATCACGCCCTGGCGCAGGCCGAGGTTCAGGCCGAGATGCAGGCGGAGCGCGGTGGGATTGACGCGGCGGTGCATAGCCTGAAGGACTTGCCGAGCGTCGTCACCACCGGGCTGACGCTCGCGGCCATCACCGAGCGCGAAGATCCGCGCGATGCGCTTGTCTCACGCGCTGGCCTGCGTCTCGACGAGCTGCCGGAGGGCGCGACCGTAGCGACCAGCAGCCTGCGTCGTCGCGCGCAGCTCCTGCATCGGCGTCCCGATCTGCGCATTGTCGACATTCGCGGCAACGTGGATACGCGGCTGCGCAAGACGCTGGCGGCTGATGGGCCAGACGCGACGATCCTGGCCGCCGCTGGCATGCGGAGGCTCGGCCTGGAGCGCCACATCACCGAGTTGCTTCCCGTTGAGACGCTTGTTCCCGCAGCGGGACAAGGCGCGCTGGCGATCGAGACGCGGACCAGCGACCGGCGTGCGCGACGCATGCTGCGGGTGATCGACCACCTGCCCACGCGCCGCGCGGTGACAGCGGAGCGTACTGTGCTGGCGGCGCTGGGTGGCGGCTGTCTGCTGCCGCTAGGCGCGCATGCCACCGTCTCAGCCGACGGTGAGACAATGCGGCTGCTCGCGGTGGTGGCGAGTCCCGATGGCAAGCGGCTGCTGCGCGTGGAGCGCACGGGCAAGGCGACCCGACCCGTCGCGCTCGGGCGGCTGGTTGCGCGCGAGTTGTTGCGACAGGGCGCGGGCGAGATCGTGCGCGCTGTGCTGGGCAGGTAATCGAGATGACAACGAACGCTGAGCGCGAATCGCGCGCAGACGCACATCGACCCGACAACGCCAATACCGCGCAGGGGCGACCGCTGGCGGGACGGCACATCGCGATCACGCGGCCACGCGAGCAGGCCGCCGCACTGGCGGAGCGGCTGGAGGCGCTGGGCGCGCGCGTCTCGCTGCTGTCGGCTATTCGCATCGCGCCAGTGGACGACCCCACCCCGCTTGACGACGCCATCGCCCAGATGAGCAGCTATGATTGGCTCGTCTTCACCAGTGTCAACGGTGTGCGCGCCTTCGCCGAGCGGCTGGAAGCTACCGGCCACACCTGGGCCGACCGTGGGTTGGCGCGTGTCGCGGCGATCGGGCCCGCCACAGCAAAGGCGCTCGAAGACGTGGGTGTCGCGGTAGACCTGACGCCTGACGAATATATCGCGGAGGGCATCCTCGAAGGGCTGGGCCTCGTCGCGGGGCAGCGGCTGCTGCTGGCGCGGGCCGACATCGCGCGGCGCTCGCTCGCGGAAGGTCTGCGGCTGCGTGGCGCCGAGGTGGATGAGGTCGCCGCCTATCGCACCATCGCTGAACCTGTCGCGCCCGATCTGCTCAAGCGCATTCTGGAGGATGACCGGGTAGATGCGATCACCTTCACCAGTTCTTCGACCGTGCGAGGGCTGCTGCAAGGGCTGGCCGCCACGGGCCGCGACCCGCGAGCGGCGTTGGATGGCGTAGCGCTGGCGGCGATTGGGCCGATCACCGCCGCGACGCTGCGCGAGCACGAACTGACTCCCGCATTTGTGGCCGAGGAGTACACTATCGCTGGCCTTACCGCCGCGCTGGTGGCCTATTTCAGAGAGCAGAGCGCGCCACAGCCACACGGGCCGGATGACGCCGCCACTCAGGGAGCAAACTGACGTATGAACGGGACTGCGCTCTTCGAGCTACTGGCGGCGATCTGCGCGCTGGTAGCCGCCGTCTTCATCTTCGATCAGCATCTCAATCGCCCGCGCCCGCACAAGCTGATGTGGACTCTCGGCCTGCTCTTCTACGGGCTGGCGGCGGGCGCGGAGTTCCTCGGCGTGGCGAATGGCTGGACAGTTGGCGAGTACAAGGCGTGGTACTACTTTGGCGGCGTGCTGACGGCGGCCTTCCTCGGCCTGGGCTCGCTCTACCTGCTCGCTCCGCGCCGCGTCGGGCATATCGCCACGACCGTCGCGACACTCATCGCGCTCTACGCCGCCGTGCGCATTCTCTTCTTCGCGCCCTTCAGCGCGAGCGACGTCCACACGCTGGCGACCGCGCCGACGAGCCTCATCACCAACGTGCGCGCCTTCAAGCCATTGCCTGGCGACATGGAGGCTGCGGCGATTATCATGAACATCCCTGGCGCGCTGCTGCTCTTCGGCGGGGCCGCGTGGAGCGCGTGGCAGTTCTGGCGCAAGCGCGCGGGTGTCTATCGCCTGATCTCGATGGTGTTGCTGGCGCTCGGCTCCGTCTTTCCCAGCATCCTGACGGGCATGCAGGCGCTCGGCGCCACGGGCGGCGCGGCGCTGGGCGAGTTCCTGGGCGCGCTCTGCCTGCTGGCGGGTCTGCTCATCAGCCTGGATGTCTTCACCGTCTTCCGCGTGCCGTTTACGCATATCGTGCTCTATGAGCGCCGACAGCAGCCCGTGGCGAAACCATCTGCCGCGCCGCAGCCATAGGTTAGGGCGCTAGTTCAGGGCGCTAACTCAGGGCGCTAACTCAGAGATAGCAGGGTGGGCTGCTGCCGTAGCGGCGGTAGCTCGCCCGTGTGACGGCCTCGCGCGCGAGAACCGCCAACGCCTCGGCGAGTGGCTGATCGGACGCGAACCCATCCTCGAAGCCGCGCGAGCGAGCGATGGCGCGCGTCATCCCGACGCCGACAAGCGTAATCTCCATCCGCTCGAAGAGGTTGGCGCCCTCGGCGGCATCCAGCACGGCAGCGCGCCAGTGACTCGCCGCCTCGGCGTCGTTGCTTGCGTCGTCGCAGACCAGTAGCGTATCGGGGTCACGCTGAGCGATGCGAGCCAGCGCCTCGGTGATGGGTTCGTCGCGAGTCACCTCGACTATCAATTGCACACATGGGAACAGCGGCAGTTCCAAGCGCCAGTTCTCCAGCGGATCGCCGCTATCCTCGCCGTTCGCGCCAGAGCGCCGCAGCGCGACGAGAGTGAGCGTTCGCCCAAGCTGCGCGTCGATCCACGCATTGAGTCGCGTTACATCCGTTGGAGCCTGCGATGCGCGTGTAGGCTGGTCCAGCGTGTCATCCGCCATGTGGCGCCTCCCGCATGTCGTCACTCTGTCTCAGTGCGATAGACTTCTGATGCAGAGTATAGCGCGTCGGCGAACAGAGCAAAGCGCCCTACTGGCTGACCACTGGTGGTCGCGAGCGGAGCGCTTTGTGGCCTGCCTACCGTGTCGCGAGGAGGTTATAGGCCACGGCGTTGCGGTCGTAGATCGCCCGCGCCCAGAAGTATCCGACCAGGGAGAGGCCGATACTCCAGGCGACAGCGAGGAGCAGGGAACTGTTGCTGATTGGCGTCCCCAGCAGCAGCCCGCGCAGCGTGTCTATGACAGGCGTGAACGGCTGGTATTCAGCGAACTGGCGCACGCCAACGGGCATCGTGTCGGGGTTGACGAACGCGCTACTCGTGAACGCCAGGAGCAGGAACATCAGGGCGAGGCTATTGGCGCCCGCAGGCGTTTTGCCAATCAGACCGAACACTACCCCCATCCAGGTGACCCCCAGAGCGATGAGCGCCACCAGAGCGAGCGCTTCGATCCAGGCGACAGGATGTGGCGTAGGCCGGAAGCCGATGAGCAGCGCCACCACAGTGACCACGACCACGGAAGTTATCGTTCGGATCAGGCTCCCAATGACCGTTCCAGTCAGCACCGAGGCGCGCGAGATCGCCATCGTGCGGAAGCGGGCGATGATGCCCTCGCCCATGTCCATGACGAGGTTGATCGCGGTCGTCTCGCACCCGGCGCCCACGGTCATGATGAGGATGCCGGGCGCGAGGTAGTTGATATACGCGCCGCTGTGCGCCGCGCCGCCCAGGCCAGCGCCCATCGCGCCACCATACACGTAGTTGAACAGCAGCAGCATGATGGTCGGCGTCAGCAGACCGCTCAGCGTCATCGCGAAGTTGCGCAGCGAGTGAATGAAATCACGCCGCAACATCGTCGCCGAATCGCGCAGGACCAGGGAAAGCGTGTTCATCGTACAGCGCCTTTCTGCGTCTCTGGATGGCCAGTAAGAGCGAAGAAAACATCGTCGAGGTTGGGGGTATGTAGCGAGACGTCTTCGACCGCGATCGCATCATGGTCGAGGCGGTCCAGCACAGCTTTGAGTGACTGCAAACTGCCGTCGGTTGGAATTTGGAGCGTGAGCGCGTTGTCATCGCGCGGCGCGTCGCCCAGCATACGGGCAGCCGATTCGAGGCCAGGCGCGTCGGCGAATTGCAGGCGGATGTGACCGCCAGGGATGCGGCGCTTCAGCTCGTCGGGGGTTCCCTCGGCAACCAGCTTCCCGTGATCGAGCAGCGCGATATGGTTGGCAAGCTCGTCCGCTTCATCCAGGTATTGCGTGGTGAGGAAAATCGTGACGCCGCCAGCCACCAGTTCCCGGATGATCTGCCACATGGTATGGCGGCTGCGCGGGTCGAGTCCCGTGGTTGGTTCATCGAGGAAGATCAGGCGAGGTTCGCCTATCAAGGTCATGGCGAGGTCGAGTCGTCGCCGCATGCCGCCGGAGTAGGTGGTGGGCCGCTGCTTGCCCGCGCCCGCCAGATCGAAGCGCTCCAGCAGCTCAGAGGCGCGCTTGCGGCCCTCAGCGCGGCTCAAGTGGCGCAGGTCCGCCATCAGCAGCAAGTTCTCCTCGCCAGTGAGCAGGCTGTCCACCGCCGAGAACTGCCCAGTGACACCGATAGCTGCACGAACCGCGTTCGGCTCTCGCAGCAGGTCGTGACCAGCGACCCGCGCCTGGCCACCCGTTGGAGCGATGAGTGTGGACAGCATCTGGACCATCGTGGTCTTGCCGACGCCGTTGGGGCCAAGCAGCGCGAACACGGACCCTTCAGCCACGTCCAGGTCGATGCTGTCTAGCACGACCTTGTCACCGAAGGATTTGCGTAGCCCTCGCGTTTCAATCATCATCATGGCGCGTGCCACCCTCCCGTGCTACAATGCTAATTACTAATTCGCTAAACAAAGCTCTTGCATTATTTAGCGATTCGATAAGTTAGTGAACGATAATTTATCTTGCTCACTAAGATAAATACACGATACACGGAGGAGGCGCACCATGTCAAGCGCTTCGCAAG
The DNA here is from genome assembly GCA_035642255.1 of Ktedonobacterales bacterium. GTDB lineage: Bacteria > Chloroflexota > Ktedonobacteria > Ktedonobacterales > JADMIN01 > JAKAIY01. The sequence continues at coordinate 29,515 of DASQSS010000065.1, forward strand.
AAAGACGCGCACAACAGCTGAGAGACCTGACGCGCGAGCTTCGGCAGTTCACGGGGCTGAGCGCTGAGTTCTTCCGTGCGGCGGCGGCGCGGCTCGGCATGACCGTCACGGATGTGCAGGTCATCGATCTCCTGGAAAGCGCCGGTCCGCTGACGGCTGGCCAGCTTGCTGATCTGACGGGGCTTACGACTGGGGCGATCACGGGGATGCTTAACCGCCTGGAGAAGTCCGGGCTTGTCCTCCGGGAGCGCGACCCAGACGACGCCCGCCGGGTCATCGTGCGGCTCGCGCCGGGACAGGAGACCCTGCGCGATATCAGGGCCACCCTCGATTCCCTCGGGATGGCCTGGGATGACGTGGTATCCGGTTATGATGAGGAGCGTATTTCCTTCCTCCTGGAGGTCCTCAAGCGCGGCGGCGCGCAGACCAGGGAGGAAATCATCCGGTTGCGTGCGGCTCCGCAGGGCGAGGAGGGCAGCGTCTCCGCGCCGCTTGGAGACCTGGCGAGCGGCCAACTCATCGTCACTGGAAGCCCACGCCTCATCCTGCGCGCGGATGAAGGGATGACCGAGCTGTATCAGGCCAGCTTCGAGGGTGCGGCGCCCGAGGTCAAGACCAAAGAAGGGACCGTCACCATTCGCTATCCGAAGCGTTTGTTGCCGATTGGCAAGCGTCATGATAGCGCGGAGGTGACGCTCAGCGCCGCTATCCCCTGGCGCATCCTGGTCCAGGGGAGCGCAGCGGAGATCGGAGCCGAATTGAGCGGGCTCATACTCGCCGAATTGGACGTGAAGGGAAGTGCGAACACGGTCCGGCTGGAGCTTCCCGCGCCCACTGGCGTGGTTCCCGTCAGGATCACCGGGTACGCGTCTGAGATCGTCGTACGGCGTCCGGTGGGCGTCGCCGCGCGGGTCCATCTACGGGGCTGGGTCTCCGAATTCATCTTCGACGATCAGACTTTCAGCGCGGTGGGCAATGACATGCGGATGCAGAGTCGTGACTACGAAGCGGCTGCCCCATACTACGATATCGAACTCGCAAGCACCGCCAGTATGGTCACTGTCACCACCGCCTGACGGCGACTCTGAGCCGCGACACTGTCATCGGTCGGCGCGCTGCACTACGTCCTTGTCGTTATTGCGCAGCTGTTTGGCGCGCAGTTCGCGGCGCACCACCCCGACAGCGATGAGAAGGATTCCGAGCATGTACAGCACGAGGACTTCGAGTCGATGCGTCGTGGCGGTTGGCGCGACGCGGCCCGCTACGGCTAACGCGATAAGCAGTTCGGAGGCGAAGAACAGCCCTGCTCCTATGCCAGCGCAGGTGTCCACTGCCATTGCGGTCGCGGCTGTTCCCACGAGGAGCAGCAAATAGATCCCGGCCGCTGCGCGCAGAACCGGTTCAAAGCTGCTCCACGTCACGAAGAGTCCAGCGACTGCTCCGAGGACGTAGAGCAACGCTAACCCGGCGCGCCAGCGCTGGACACCCCCGATGGCCGCCCGAAGGGCGGTCAGCGCGCCGCGTTGGACGAACATCGTGATGAGGCAGACGTTTGCGACGGCGAAGGAGGCCACGCTGAGCAGAAGCCCACCGTGCCCGATTCCGATTTGCCGTGGGTTCCCCACGACGTCGCCAACCCAGCAGAACACCAGGGCGAGCACCAGTAGCTTGGGGCCATCCATCCGCCACACCCAGGCGGCAAGCAGCGGCGCAAGCGTCCATGTGGCGAACAGGGCGGCCACAGAAACGTGGAACGCGACGAAGACCAGTTGTGCTACGGCGACCAGCCCGAATCCAATCAGCCACCAGCCCCCCAAGGCCACCATTCTCGTAGGACTGCTCGTCCTATCTGGCTTCGCGATCTGTCTCATCACAGGCTGGCGCCTCCGCTGGTAGTTTCCAAGCGCGTATCGAGGTGGCAGTTCTTCATATGTCTTCTTCAATTTAAGCCAGGCGCTGTCTGACGTCAATTCGAAGTGCCGGCAGTTCTATTGGTCGTTCAACACAGCCGGCCCCGCTCCGCTCCACCACGCTGTTCTGGGCTGTTCTGGTGGTGGCCACGACGCATCTCCAAACGACAGGGACCTGGAGGAATATAGTATCAGAAGGCATAGCAAAGCGCCCCGCCGCTGACCAGCGCTGGTCGCGAGTGGGGCGCTTGTGGCGCGTGTCCCTCACCCTCGAATCTCCCCCATGTACAGGAGAAGGAAACCGAAGGCGCGGTGAGAATTAGCGCTTGGTGTACTGCGGGGCCTTACGAGCGCGCTTCAGGCCGTACTTCTTGCGTTCCTTCATGCGCGGGTCGCGCGTGAGGAAGCCACCCTTGCGCAGCGCCGGGCGATTGCCTTCGTCGGCGCGCACCAGAGCGCGTGCGATGCCGTGAAGCGCGGCGCCCGCCTGCCCAGCGACGCCGCCACCGACCACGCGCACATGCACGTTGTAGGAGCCTGCGTCAATGTGGCGCAGGGGGCTGCGCACGGCCATCACCAGCGTGTCACGGCCAAAATACTGCTCGGCTGGACGGTTGTTCACGATGATCGTGCCGTCGCCGTTCGGGTAGAGGCGCACACGAGCTACAGCGGTCTTGCGCCGACCCGTGCCATAGAAATAGGGCAACTTTTCCGCCACGTATCTTCCTCCAGAGCGCCATCACAGCGCCGTACTTCGCTGCGCAGCGCTAGGCCTGCGCGCTGCTCGCCTGCTGCGCCTGCTCGGCCAGCACACTCTCCGCTGTCGGGCGCGCCCAGGGGGTGGGCTGCTGCGCCGTGTGCGGGTGAGTCGCGCCGGGGTAGACTTTGAGGCGGCCCATCATATCATCACCCAGCCGGTTGTGCGGCAGCATGCCACGCACGGCGCGCTCGATCACGCGCTCAGGGTGGCGCTCCAGCGCCTGACGCAGGGTCTCGCTCTTGCCACCGCCGGGATACTGCGAGTGGCGGAAGTAGACCTTCAGGTCGCGGCGATTGCGCGTCACATCGACTTGAGCCGCATTGATGACGACGACATAGTCGCCGCAGAGCATGTGCGGGGTAAAGGTGGGCTTCCACTTGCCGCGCAAGATCTGCGCGGCGTCGCTCGCGAGACGACCCAGCACGAGGTCTTTCGCGTCGATCACATACCAGCGCGGGTCCAGCTCACCGGCCGTGGCGCTGTAGGTCCTTGGATTGGGGTTCATCGCTCGTCAAACTCCCTCGTGGTGCGGGCGCGCTGCGGCGTCCTCCCACTGTGTGAGCATGCGCTCACTGGTCACGGCTGGTTCGCCCCGCCGCATATATCTCGCGTATCTCGCGTATCTCGGTCGTCGTATCGGGTTCGCTTGGGTTCGCTTGGATTCGCTTGGACTCTGACTGGTCTGGCGCACGAGACTCGCTCACCAGTGTACCATCTCTGGCGAGTACTCCACCCCGGTCAGGCAGAGACCGCGCGCTGGAGCCGCCGGACCAACGCGCGTCTTGTCACGCGTGTCGAGTATCCGCCCGAACGCTTCGACGGTCAGTCGTCCATCGCCCACCAGAGTGAGCGTGCCGACCAGCCGCCGCGCCATGCCGGTCAGAAAGCCATTCGCCGCGAAGTCGAAGGCAATCTCGTCGGGCTGCCTCGGCTCAGCCGCCGCCTCAGCGAGCGCGCCTGCCAGCGGATCATCGTCCGCCGTCTGGCGCTGTGGGAGCCACTGGCAGCGCGCCAGCGTCATCCGCCTGACCGTATGTCGCCGCTCGGCGCCACGCTGGTCCCACGGGCTGGAGCCGAACGCGCCAAAGTCGTGTTCGCCCACCAGCAACGCCGCCGCGCTCGCCATCGCCGCCACATCCAGCCGCCGAGGTGTCCGCCAGGCATATCGCTCGCGCAACGGCTCCCGCACGGGAGCGCAGATGACGCGATAGCGATAGCGCCTGCCGAGCGCGCTCAGCCGCGCATGAAACGAGTCGGCGACGAAGCGCGTCGCCCGTATGGCGATGTCGTCGGGCAGGTACGCGTTCAGCGCACGCAGCCAGGCGACCTCATCGAGCCGCGTCGTTGCGGTGAAGTTCACCACCTGTCCGGTCGCGTGTACCCCCGCATCGGTGCGGCCCGCGCCGACCAGCTGCGTCGCCTCGCCCGTGATGCGCGCAATCGCTGTTTCCAGGTCACACTGCACCGTAGGGCCTCGCTCCGCTGGCTGCCGTTGAAAGCCCCGGTAGCGAGTCCCATCGTACGAGACGAGCGCGGCGATATTCACAGCAACCCTGCCGCAGCGTCAGCGACGCCGCCAGTCAGCCCAGACAAGCCCGGAACGGGCTAGACAAGCTCCAGCCGCACCATCTCAGCCGCGTCGCCCTGACGGCGACCGATCTTGGTGATGCGGGTGTAGCCACCGTTGCGACCAGAGAAGCGCGGCACGAACTGCTCGAAGACCTTCTTCACCGCGCGCTCGTACGGCAGGTGCTTCAGGATCGTGCGTCGGGCGTGCAGCTCGATGGCCATCGCCTCGCGGGCGGCGGTCAGCGCGCGCTGCGCCTCGTCCTGATCCTTGATCAGATCGAGCATATCTTTCTTCATGCGGGCCAGGCGATCTTCTTTGAACTTGCGCGCGTCGGCGCCCAGCGGGAACTTGCCCTGCGCCTCGCGATCCTCGTTCGCAGCGATCACGCTATCCAGCGAGAACTTGCCGCGCCGCGCCAGCGCGAGCACCTGCTCCGCGGTGTAGTCGTCGGAGACGACTTCCTTCAGGTGCGCCCACGCGTCGTTGTGCCCACGGATGGCGATGGCGATCAGGCGCTCGGCCTCACCGCGCACCGCTTTGGCTCGCGCCTCTGTGGTAGTCACATGCTCCCACGTGTAGAGGCCATCGATCAGATTGCGAATCGCAGCCCGCCGACGCGCCTCTGACATATTGATGCGGTTTCCCGCCACTCGGTGCCGCATTGACGTTACTCATCCTCCTCAACGGAGTCGTTATAGTCCAGGTCGCCGTCAGCGGCGCCGGAGTGATTGTTCGAGCCCATGTCAGGCAGGAAGCCACGGGTGGTCAGGGTGTCCTTCAACTCGTTGAGGCTCTTCTCACCGAAGTTGCGCACAGCGAGCAGGTCGTCCTGGCTCATCGTCAGCACCTGGCCCACGCGGGTGATGCCGCTGCGCTTCAGGCAGTTGAACGCGCGCACCGAGAGATCGAGCTCTTCGATGGGCGTGTCGTAGACGCGCTGCGGAATCTGGAAAGCGGTCGCGCCGCTTGGCAGTGACGGCTGCTCCACGTCGCCCGTGACTGGCTCGCTGTGATCGGCGATCATCTGGAAGTGCTGCACGAGCACCTGTGCCGCCTGCTTCAGCGCGTCATCGGGATTGATGGAACCGTCGGTCCAGATTTGCAGAGTAATCTTGTCGTAGTTCGTCATCTGCCCGACGCGCGTATTTTCAACGGTATAGTTGACCTTCTGCACGGGCGAGAAGATGGCGTCCACCGGGATGACTCCGATGGCCTGACCCTCTTTGCTTTCGGCGGGAACATATCCCTTGCCAGTCTCGACGACGAGCTCCATATCGAGGTGGGCGTCGGCGCTGTCGAGGGTGCAGATGTAGACATCAGGCGTCACGATCTCGATCGTGCTGGGCGCCTGAATGTCGGCTGCCGTGACAACGCGCTCACCCGACACCTCGATGCGCATGGTGACAGGCCGATCAGAGAACGAACGCAGGCGGATCTTTTTGATGTTCAGAACGATGTCGGTGACATCCTCACGAATGCCTGGCACATCCTGAAACTCGTGCTGCGCCCCCTCGATCTTGATGGAGGTGATCGCCGCGCCGGTCAGCGACGACAGCAGCACACGCCGCAGCGCGTTGCCGAGGGTCCTGCCATAGCCTGCCTCCAGCGGTTCGACATCGTAGCTGGCGTAATTAGGTTCTGATTCAACTGGGGTAATACGAGGCAGAGCAAGTTCTAGCAAGGGATTTCCCTCCTACCGCTGGTAGAACTCAACGACCAGCTGTTCGTTGAAGGGCAGTTCGAGGTCCTGCGGCGTCGGCGCTGCGAGCACGCGCCCGCTGAGGGCGTTGGCGTCGACACGCATCCAGGCCGGAACACTCTTCTGAGCAAGCAGCAACGCACGCGCCTTGAAATACTCCGTCTCGCGGCTGCGTGGGCGCACAGTGATCTCGTCACCTGGCTTCACAATAGCGGACGGAATATCCAGTTTGTGGCCATTCAACTGGAAATGACCATGCGCGACGAGCTGGCGCGCCTGAGCGCGAGAATCGCCGAAACCGAGGCGATAGACGATGTTGTCCATGCGCATTTCGAGGCGATAGATCAGGTTGTCGCTGGTCTTGCCGGGGCGACGCGCAGCCTCATCGAAGTGGCGCTTGAACTGGCGCTCGAGCACCCCATACGTCTTGCGCACCTTCTGCTTCTCGCGCAGCTGCAGCGCATAGCCAGATGCCTTGCGTCCGCGCGCCGCGCCATGCTGACCGGGCTTCGATGAGCGCCGCTCAAGGGTGCACTTCGTAAAGCACTTTTCGCCCTTGAGATAGAGTTTCTCTCCCTCGCGCCGACAGATGCGGCACACCGGGCCGGTATATCGAGCCATACGTTGGCTTCGTCCTCCTGAATGTTTCTGCACGCTCCTCCATCAGAGGAACGTATCGTCGTGACCGCACACCCGCCAGAGGCGCTTGCCCCGCTGCCCGGCCAGCCGCTGCTGGGCGAACGGGAATCGAACGCTCCCCGCGAGATGGATCACCTGCGCCGCCAGGCTCTCAGTCGCCGGCGACGCCAATCGCTAGCGCGCTTTGCAGGTCGCGCTAGCGGGTTCGCTGATGAGGCGCGCGTGATGCGTGCGCGCGTGCCGCGGGAGCCGTCCCATCGGACCGACTCCACACGCGGCCAGCTTCACACGCGGGGCGCGTTCGGCGCGCGTCATGCGCCATTCCGTCGCTTTCCCCCACGGCCACCCAGGACGAAGGCGCCGCCTCACGGCGTGCGCGCCTCAACGAACACGGTGCGCTGGAAGTACCTGCTGGCAATACCTGGGACATTTCTGAGACGTGAGCGCACTCCGAGGGATTGAGCCCTGTCGATGCGATGCGCGTCGCAGCTTGGATTGGTTTGATTCGTTCGTCGATTGGTTGTCAGTACGTTGCGAGCTGCCCGTTGCCGGGCCAGCCAGACCTTCGCGCCAGACGCTCGCGCCAGATAGGCGCTAGACGGCGCGAGATCGGCGCTAGACGCGGCGTCGCTTCGGCGGGCGGCAGCCGTTATGCGGGATCGGCGTCACATCGGTGATTGAGACGACCTGCAAGCCCACAGACGAGAGCGCGCGAATCGCCGACTCACGACCCGACCCAGGCCCACGGACGTAGACCTCGATCTGCCGCACACCATGCTCCATCGCCTTGCGCGCCGCGTTCTCCGCAGTGATCTGCGCGGCGTAGGGCGTGCTCTTGCGCGAGCCTTTGAAGTTTGACGCGCCTGCGCTGCTCCACGCGACCACGTTGCCGTTCGGGTCAGTGATCGTCACGAGCGTGTTGTTGAAGGTCGCACGAATATGCGCTTGCGCCCGCGGCACCGACTTTCGTTCACGCCGCCGTTGCCGACCGACAGGCCGCTTTGCAGCCTTCTCCGCCATTGATTACTCCATCCTCGTCGCGCACCGGGTGAGCTAATGGCCCCTCGATGAGGCGCCCGCCAACCCGCTCGCGCATCACTTTCGCATCAGGTGCAGACACGATCAGGCTACTTCTTGGTGGCCTTCTTCTTGCCCGCGACAGTCTTCTTGACGCCTCGCCGTGTGCGCGCGTTGGTGCGCGTGCGCTGGCCATGCACCGGCAGATTGCGCCGATGGCGCAGCCCACGGTAGCTGCCGATCTCGATCAGCCGCTTGATGTTCATGTCCACTTCGCGGCGGAGATCGCCCTCGACCTTCAGCGTGCGGTCCACGTACTCGCGTAAGCGGGCCACCTCATCCTCGGTCAGGTCTTTCACGCGCGTGTCAGGGCTGACACGCGTCGCGGCGAGCGTCTTCTTGCTCGTTGTCTGCCCGACGCCGAAAATGTAGGTCAACGCCACTTCCACGCGCTTCTCGCGGGGAATGTCTACCCCAGCGATTCTGGCCATGCGCCAGGTCCTCCTCGTTGTTGTCGTCCCAAAAACGTTCCCAAGTGTCGCCTTGCGGCAGGTATCGCGTATTGGCTGCCCAAGCCGCCTGGCCAGAACAGCCCTGAGCCGCGCATGGCCTGCGCCAATACGACTGGCTCAGTGGATCGCCCGAAGCGCCACGCGCGATGCGACTGGCGCAGAACCCCGGACGTGCGGCGCGCCATAAGACGCGCCAACGCGCGCATGGGCCTGAAGCCTCCGCGGTGGCCACCCACGTTGGCCGAAACCAACGCCAGGGCGAACCTCGCGGAACATCAGGCGACACGCGCGCTTCGAGATGCCAGGGGTCATTAGCCCTGGCGCTGCTTGTGCTTCGGCTCTTTCTTGCAGATGACCATCACCACTCCGTGGCGACGAATCACCTTACAATAATCGCAGCGCGGCTTCACCGACGCTCGCACTTTCACCTGCAGTCTCCTCACCTATGATGACGCCACGCTCAGCGGACGGCTGGGAATTGGCCGCCGCGTCGCATCACCGCTGTATCATCAACTAGAAGCGAATGACGAGCGGCGCTAGCTACAATGCTGATACTATCAGCGGATGCGCAATCGCGACGACGCCCGTCAGGCGCTCACGAGTCCTCATGAGCCACTGGAGCCGTGAGGTGTCACAAGCGTCTGTCGTACCGTCGTCGCTCCAACTCACTCCCAAGCGCACCATGTGGACCCAATGGGTCCATTCGGACCATGCGGACCCGGAAGAAATGTCGAGCGGCAAGCGCCCATCGGGAGCTAGTTACGGTTGCGCCAGGTAATGCGTCCCTGGGAAAGGTCGTATGGCGACAATTCCACCCGGACACGATCTCCCGGCACGATGCGCAAGAAATTCAGCTTCATCTTGCCAGAGATATAGGCCAGCACCACCCGATCACCGCCGTCTAGCTCGACGCGAAATTTCGCGTCTGGTAGCGCCTCGACGACAGTCCCTTCGACTTCTATCGCGTCACGCTTGGGCATAAGTTCCTTTCCCGTGTCTTCACGGATTTCGCTGGCTACACGCCCCCATAAATGAATAGGCGCAGCCAACTTCCAAGTATAGCACCTCAACATCCATGCCGCAAGAGGCGCACCGATTTACCCAGGGCGGTGTCAAAGTCAGGAGGGTGAAAACGAAACGCATCCGGTATCCTAACAAGCGAAACAAACAACCAAGCTTGTAAGGAGGCCAGATGCGCGCAAGCGAGTGTACCACAGCAGAGCACGCCGCGAGTCAGTCGTT
>DASQSS010000066.1:0-8194 GCA_035642255.1 Ktedonobacterales bacterium
GCGGAGGCGGGCGGCGTGAAGCGCAGCACGGGCGCGGGTATCGGTCCCTGAAGCATGAAGGTGTCGCGTCGTACAGCGCCGTCATATGCCCGGACCTGAGACGCGGCAAAGAAATACGTCAGAAGCAGCGCGGCGAACAGCGCGCTATACACTATGACAGGGTGAAAAAGAGTTCGCTTCAAGCGCTGCGCGACGCGACTTTCGTGCGAGAATGCCGTGCGAGGCGCGGTCATCGCTCTGTATCCTTTCCCAGGGCGAGCTGAAGTAGCATATACAGCATGAACCTGGTAACGCGCCTGTGGCGCATTTCGTAAATCGTCGTTGGTATGGTGTAGTATCGGCGTATGGGCGAGCGAGAGGAGCGTCACTCGTGTCCGTTCATGCTCAGTTCGTTCTCCTCGCGCTGGCTGGTTTCGTTGTGACGGCTCCTGTGATCGTCGTCGCCTGGATCTATCATCTGCCTGATCGGCGGCTGGCGTCGGCGCTCTATGCCGTCGGTTTCGCTCTGATTGGCGCGACGCTGATCGTGGACCCGATAGCGCGTCCGCCGCTGTTCTATCACGGATTCTTCCCTGGCATCGGTATTGGCGCGGCGTCGGTGGCTATGGCTCTGGTGGCGATGGGACTTCGCCGCGGTCACTCGCACTGACCCATCCGCCAAGCTGATGCGCCACTTTGTCTACGCGCGACGCCAGCATTTTGACGCACATTTCGCACAGATTATGTCATGTTGTGAGCCTTCTGGACGGTCGTGATGGGTCTGAGGCGCAGAGACGCGTAGCTGTGATGGCGCAGTGACCTGCATGCGCCTCAATGTATGTGGACGTCGCAGCAAGATAGAACGCGAGGTCTGGACATGAGCGCTACCCGTGGGTCAGTGCGGCAATTGCGCGATGCGCCGCCTGGGCTCAGCTCCGAGGAGGCGCAGCGCCGCCGCGCTCGCGGGCAGGGGAACACAGTTAACATGCCCACGACGCGCTCCTACGTGCAGATCATCACCGAAAACGTCTTCACCTTCATCAACATGTCCCTCCTCGGCCTGGGTGTCGCGCTGGCTCTGCTTGGTCGAGTTGGCGACGCGCTGATCTCAACCGGAGTTATCTCACTCAACATCGTCGTCAGCCTTGTGCAGGAGATTCGCGCGAAACGCACGCTCGATCATATCGCTCTGCTGTCGCGGCCAACGGCGACCGTGCTGCGTGATGGAAGCGAGCGGATGCTACCGCCCGAGGAGCTCGCGCTCGGCGATGTCCTGAGGGTTGGGCCGGGCGATCAGTTTGTGGTGGATGGACGCTGGCTCAGCGAGACGCCGATTACGGTAGATGAATCGCTGCTGACGGGCGAGGCTGATCCCATCCCCAAAATTCAGGGGTCGGAGGTGTACTCGGGAAGCTTCTGCATGGCCGGAGATGGCTATTACGTCGCTGAGCGAGTCGGCGCGCAGAATCTGGTCAATCAACTCACGGCAAGCGCCCGCGCGTTTCGACGAACGCTCACACCGCTCCAACGCGAGATTCACCTTGTCGTGCGGCTGGCGCTGCTCATCGTTGTCTACATGGAGTTTCTGCTGACCGTGACATCGCTGACGCAGAGAATCAATCTGGCGGATAGCGTCGAGAACTCGACCATCGTCGCGGGACTGATACCCAATGGGCTGTTTCTTTCAATCGCTGTCACCTACGCGCTGGGAGCGGTGCGCATCCTCCGTTTTGGCGCGCTGGTGCAGCAATCTAACGCGATCGAGTCACTCAGTCATGTGGATGTGCTCTGCTTTGACAAGACAGGCACGCTAACTACGAATCAGCTTTCCGTTGAGGCGATCTATCCGCTCGCCGGGACGTCCGCTGAGATGGAGACGTTGCTCGGCGCGCTGGCCGCGAACGTCACGGGCGGCAACAAAACCACTGACGCAATCGGGCAGCGTTGGCCCGCGGAAGCGTGCCCGGTTGCGGGCGTCATACCCTTCTCATCGGCGCGCAGGTGGAGCGCTGTCGCGTTTGACGAGCGCAGCGGCCTGCCAGTCTCACTGCGGGGCGTCGTCGCGCTTGGCGCGCCTGAAGCGCTACTGCCCTATCTCGCTGGCGAGCGTGAGAGGCTATCGCAAGAGATCGCTGAGCGTTCGGAGCCGCTGACTCGTCAGGGGCTGCGTGTCGTGCTGCTCGCACATACAACCACCTCGCAGTCGTTGGCGGACCGTGGTGACGCCTCGATGCTGCCCGCTATGCTGCGTCCGCTGGGCCTGTTGAGCCTGCGCGATGAGCTGCGGCCCGAGGCGCGCGAGACGCTCACAGCCTTCGCGAAGGCTGGCGTGCGCCCGAAGATCATCTCGGGCGACCACGCGAAGACGGTGGCCGCGCTCGCGCGACAGGCGGGACTTCCAGAGGATGCGGTGGTAGTCGAAGGCGCGCGCCTGGACGACCTCGACGATGTGGCGCTCGGGTCGCTCGCTGAGTCGGCGACCGTGTTCGGGCGCATCACGCCGCAACAGAAGGAGCGCATTATCCAGGCGTTGCGCATGCGCGGCCACTATGTCGCCATGATTGGCGATGGGGTCAATGATGTGCGGTCGCTCAAGAAGGCTGATCTGGGCATCGCGATGCGCAGCGGCAGCCAGGCGACTCGTGGTGTCGCGGATATCGTGTTGATGCGAGACTCGTTCGCCGCGCTCGCGCCCGCGGCCCAGGAGGGCCAACGAATCCTCAATGGCATGCAGGACATCCTGCGGCTGTTCCTCACGCGCATTACGTCTGTGGGGCTGGTGATCGTCTCTGCGCTGGTCGTCGGACTATTCCCGCTGGAGTTGCGCCAGGGATCGCTGGTCACGCTGCTCTCGGTGGGTATCCCGACGATCTTGCTAGCGGTCTGGGCGCGCCCAGGACCCGTTCCGTCTGGCGCCCTCGTACGGCGACTGCTTCAGTTCGTTCTGCCGCCTGCGCTTCTCACGAGCGTGCTTGGCGTGAGCCTGTACTTTGGCGTCTACGCGTTGTGGGCGAATCTCGCTCTCGCGCAAAGCGCGCTCACCGCTTTTCTCGTCTTCAACGGCCTGCTGCTGGTCATCTTCGTCGAGCCGCCGACAGAATGGTGGGTAGGCGCCAGCAAGCTCAGCGGCGACTGGCGGCCGACGCTGATGGCGGTTGGGCTAATGCTGTGTTTCGTCATCATTTCAGCCTTCCCTGCGCTGCGCGGGTTCTTCGCGCTTTCGGCGCTTACGTGGCCTCAAGGGTATGTGCTGGTAGCTGTGGCTACCGCGCTGTGGCTGTTCCTCGTACGCTTGGTATGGCGCTCGTACGCGCTGACTCGGTATCTGGGCATCGAATCAGCGCCAGCCGTCACGAGCGCCGGAGACCGTGACGGTTCAGCGCCGCCGAGCGATGGCGCCGCAACGAGGAGATCGGGCTGATGGAACTCCCTGTGGTCATCGTCGCGATCCTCTGCGCATTAGCGATTGTCGGGCTCGCTCCCCCGGCTCTGCGCGCAGAGCGGCGACGCGCGCGTCATAGGCGCCTCGCCTCTGTGAGCCTCGCCGCCGCAACACTGGCGCTCAGCGCATCACTCATAGCCCTCGCGCTTGGCGCCGCCCGCTCCGACACGGGGCGCTTCCTCATGGGAATGGGCGTCGGCGTGTCGGTCGGGTGGGCGCTGAGCTGTGTCGTCCTTCTGGCTAGAGACCGGCGCTAGTTGTGCCATGCGCCGATGGGTGTAAGCCATTGCCCATGCTCCGCGTACAGTCCATCGATCGTGTCGCGGTAGCGACTGTAAAGCGGGCCACGACGCATCTTCAGGGATGGTGTCAGCAGGCCGTTCTCAATGGTGAAGTCCTGCGGCGCAACCGCGAACCGCTTGACCGTTTCGAACCGGGCGAGATGTGAGTTGACACTAGCAACTTCACCTTCGAGATAGGTTTGGAACGCTGGCGTTGCCGCGATGACGTCGGGATCCGATGCTGACATATTCTGGCGTCTTGCCCATGCGCGGAGAGCATCTGGGTCGAGCGTGAGCAGTGCGACGAGAAATGGTTTCTGATCGCCGTAGACGAACGCCTGTGAAACGCCTTTGATGTTTTTGAGCTGCGTCTCGATCTGGTCGGGAACCATCTTCTTGCCGTTCGCGGTGATGATCAGTTCTTTCTTGCGACCTGTGATGTAGACGAAGCCCTCGGCGTCAATTGAGCCGATGTCGCCGGTGTGCAGCCATCCATCATTGTCGAGCGCCGCGACGGTCTCTATGGGGTTATTCAGATAGCCCGCGAAGACGCACGGCCCGCGCGCCAGCGCCTCGCCATCTGGCGCGATGCGAATCTCATGGCCCTCGGTGGGAAGGCCCACACTTCCCAGGCGATAGTTGTCTATGCGATTCACGGTGATCGCGCCCATAGTCTCTGTCAGTCCCCAGCCCTCCAGGATCAGAACGCCAGCCGCATGGAAGAAACGCAGAAGGTCGCGTGAGATGGGCGCGCCGCCAGTGATCGAGAACTCAAGCGCGCCACCAAGCGCCTCGCGCACCTGGCGATACACCAGCGCATCCGCAAGTCGATAGCGCAGTTGGAGAGTGAGTGGAATCGGCTCGCGCCCGCGCTCGACGACAGCCTCGCCGACGTGCGTTGACCAGGCGAAGATGCGTTGCTGGAGCCGACCCTTGCTCTGCACTTGCGCCTCGATTGCGGCAAATGCTTTCTCATAGATGCGTGGCACGCCGACGATGATGTTGGGTTTGCCCTCGCGGATGTCTCGCGCGAGCGTGTCTGTGGATTCGGCGATGAGTGTGACCCCGCCCCGATCTACGCCAAGCAGGTGCTCCTCGCGTCCGAGGACATGCGCCAGAGGGAGCCAGAGAAGGTGCGCTGTGCCCGGCCGGAAGGTCGTCAGCGCCGCGCCTGTGCTGCGCACCTGCGCCATCAGCGACGCATGCGTATGGATCACGCCCTTTGGACGATTGGTCGTGCCTGAGGTGTAGATGATGCTGGCGACAGCGTCGGGCCTGATGCGCTCCGCGGATGTCCGCGCTAACGCCTCGGCCTCAGCGGGCGTCAAGTCGCTCAGGCCGCGTAAGGTCTCCAACGTCATGACCTGCAGGCCGCCCGTCCGCGCTTCCTCAGCATTGCCCTCAAAGAGGATGACGCCTTTCACGTTGGGCGCGCTCGTCTGCGCCAACTTCTCGAACATCTCCTGGTTTTCGACAAACACATACTCGACACTGGCGTCATTGAGCATATAGTCGATAACGCTGGGTGTCAGCGACGAATAGAGCGGCACAGTCACCGCTCCCAGGCCGAGAATCGCCCAGTCCGCAGCCAGCCACTCCCAGCGTGTTTCGCTCAGGATGCCCACGCGCGTTCCTGGGCGCACGCCGAGCTTCTCGAGTCCCGCGATTAGCTCATTGATGAGCGTTTGCGCGCCGCTCCATGTCACACTGCGCCATACGCCGTCGCGCTTGGCCCGCCAGCGTGGCGCTCGCCCAAACTGCGCGCAGCGATTGCGGAACATGGCGACCACATTTTCTTCGGTGGCCGGCGGGAGGGTCGGTATTTCACGTCGCAGGAAGGCGTCCATATCGGGCAGGGAGCCGCGTGTTGGCTCGTGACTGACGCCTGGCGCGCTGACCACCGCCGCGCGCTGTTCGTAACGCTTAGCGCACATTGTCATCACCTCCAGAGAAATGGGGCGAGCGCCGTGACTGGGGCGTTCGCTGCGCGGAATCACCGTGCGCTGCCCTCGGCTTGAGGCCAAAGAGCAGACGCATCGGGGCGAATCGGCGGATGAGCAGCTCATACAGCGCAAGGGTCAACCCAAACGCGCTGACGATGATCAACGCGAACTTGACCGGCCACGGGATATCCATTCTAACGACGTATACGCCTACGATCGTCACGACGGGCATATGCAGTACATAGATCGGAAACACGGCGTCGTTGAGGTAGCGCAGCAAGCCATTAGTGAAGCTCAAGCGGGTCAGCGCGAAGCTCAGAATCGCAATGACCCAGAACCAGCTCACCAGACCGCGCACGGGCCAGCCAGCGATATAGCCGAGCGAATAGTTGAGCGGGTTGATGGTCAATCCACGCGCCTGCGTCAACGCGACCGCGAATCCGATGACGCCGAGCCCCAGTGCGACCCAGCCATGACGTGCGATTGCGCCGGGCATGGCGCTGACGGCGAATACGAGATAGCCATAGATGAAGCAGACCAGATAGAACGCGAACTGAACCCAGTCATCATACAGCGGCCAATGCGCAGTCAGCGCGTTGACCTGGCTTGCGCGCATCAGCATCTCGACGAGCATGAGCGGGAGCGCCAGCAGGAAGATCGCGCCCGGGTAGCGCAGGAGCCTGTTCAGGCCGGCGGTCATGCGCGCGCCAAGTTGGCTCCTGAGAAAGATGAAGAGCGGGATTGCGCAGAGCGCATAGGCGAGCAGACGCGGGATGAACCAGAGATGTCCCCAGAAGACAATCGCCAGGGTTGTGGAAAAGTGCGTGAGGAAGTACACGTACCCCCGCAGATACTCGACATAGAAGGCGGGATACGATGACAGGAACTGAGGATTATGTATTGGGACGCCGTAGCCGCTGATGAGGCTTGGGTCGTTCAGCGCCACCGCATACACTTGCACGGGAACGATCAGTAGCGTGGCTACGATGAAGGGCACGAGTAGCCGCATGGCCCGCTCTTTCAGATAGGCTGCCGTCGTGCGCCGATTGAGCGCGAAATATGCCGCCGCGCCAGCGACGAGGAAAAGCAGCGGCATCCCCCAGGCGCCGGCGAAGGCCCCGAGCAGCGCCATGAGTTGATTGGTCTGGCTGTTCTTGACGTAGGTATCCGCTGTGCTGCTGAAGATCACAGCAGCATGAATGGGGATGAGGCCCAGCACGACGAGCGCCCGCAGCCAGTCGAGTTCATAGCGTCTGGGTATCGCGTTCGCCACTGGGCTGACCGATTCGCGAGCGCGGATAGAGGCTAGTGTGGTCATCGTAGCTCCTCCAGCCTGCTCAGGCGCCTTCGCCGCGCTCCTTCGCGTCCCGCCGAACGTAACGGCATCTCACAGTACTAGTGTTAGGCATGCCAATCACCAGCGCGTCACGCATCGCCTGCGTGGCGTCACGCCTTGCTCACACCGTTGTTGGCGCGACACGAAGGTTTGCTGGGAGTCAGCCGTATACCGGACAGTGAGCGCCACCAGCCATGCGCCGTCGCGCCGTTGTTGTGTATCATGCAGGGGGTGATGCGTATGCGGGCGATGGTCGCTGAGGCTGTCGCTGAGGCTGTCGCTGGAGGTGAGCGATGCGAGCGTGCAAGCGATGAGTGTGTCTACCTACGCGCTCTATCTGGAATCTGGGCCGAAGCGGCGCAAGACGATGGTCCATGCCCTGGACCTGCTCGGCTGTGTGGCGGTTGGTCCCACAACCGATGCCGCACTCGCGGCCACACCCGAGGCGATCCGCGCGTACCTGCGCTTTCTGGCGCGACATGGCGAGCCGCTCACTCAGGGCGCGCCCGATGCGCCGTTCGAGACGCATGTCGCAGAGCACGTCACCGAGGGCGCATGGCTGGGAAACGGCTCGCCCTATCTGATCTTTGAGCCTGACCTGGAGCCTATCGGTGAGGCCGAGATGGAGATCTACCTGCGGCGATGTCACTGGCTGAGTGGCGAGCTTGCGGACTGGGCGACGACGAGGGCGCCAGCGCAGTTGAGCGCGACGCCAGCGCAAGGTGGGAGGAGCGCGCGGGCGATTTTGCTGCATGTGCTTGGCGCGCAAGGCGGCTATCTTGGAGCGGCGCTAGGGAGCGCGCCAGGCTTTTCCGCGCTGGCGAGCGCGGCAGAGCGTGGCGAGCGTGATCTGGCCGATGCGCTGCGGCAGACCGCTGACATGGTAGCCGCGCGTGTCCGGGCGACCTCGCCCGCAGAGCGCGCCATAGTGCGCGAGCTTCCCGCGGGGCCACGCACGCTACGCAAGGCCCTGCGCCGGATACTCGAGCACTCGTGGGAGCACCTCGCAGAGCTTGCGCGACGTCCAGAAGGTCCGGCGTTGTAGCGAGCGCAGGGCGAGGTCAGTTCATGCGAACGCAGCCTGATTGTTCAGGCGGCTGCCTGCCGTTGCGGTATGATATGTGCGTAAAGTGGCGTGGGGCGCGGGGGTGGAGCGGATTCCACTACCCGTTCGGCGGCGCCCCGTGTCGTGCCACAGTGCTCAGACGCGGAC
>DASQSS010000067.1:0-14997 GCA_035642255.1 Ktedonobacterales bacterium
TTCAGCAGCCAGTGGTCGCCTGATAGCCAGCAGGTCGGCTCACTCGTGCTCATTACAGGCAGCGTCACTGTCACGGTGCTCGCCGTGCTGCTGAGCACACCGATCAGCGTGGCAATAGCGCTCTTCGTATCTGAGGTGGCGCCGCCCTGGGCGCGGCAGTTCATGCAGCCCGTAATCGAGCTGCTCACCGGCATCCCCTCGATCATCTACGGCTTCCTGGGGCTGGTGATCGTGGTGCCGCTGGTCGCCAAAATCTATAACACCATCGCGGGCGGTTTCTTCACGACGGGCTTCGGAGTGATCGCCGCGACCATTGTGCTGACGATCATGATCTTGCCAACCATTACGACCATCGCCATTGATACGCTCTCGACGCTGCCTACGGGCCTGCGCGAGGCCAGCATGGCGCTCGGCGCGACGCGCTGGCAGACGATCCGCCGGACGCTGCTGCCAGCGGGCTCATCTGGCATCATGACAGGGGTCGTGTTGGGCATGGGTCGCGCCATCGGTGAGACGCTGGCGGTGTCCTACGTCATCGGCTCGAACGCCAATAGCTTCCCGATCCGCTTCACCAATATCTATCCCTACATCAACTTTACGCCGACCAGCACAATTACGGTGCAGTTGCTCTTCGACTTTGCTGAAGCGCGCAATCCATCGCTCAACTACAGCGCCATCTGGACACTCGCCTTCACCTTGCTGGTGATCTCCTTCCTGCTGGTCGTTATCAGTCGACAGATCGCCGCGCGTAGCGCCTATAACGCGAGCGCTCGTGAGCAAGCCGCGAACTCCCGGCCAGGGTTGTTCGCGCCGCTACTGTCGCGCCTGGCCCTGAGGAGGGCGAGCTAATGGGAGTCATCGCTGAACGCGCCGACCTGACATCGCCGAGTCGCTCGAACGGACGAGCGGGTCTGCGTGCGCGCGCGCGCTTCTGGGATCGCGTGGTGACCGGCGTCCTCTGGGGCGTGGCGATCGCTGTGGTCGCGCTGCTCGCGTACATCATCATCTACCTGCTCGCCAAAGGGCTGCATGTGTTGTCATGGCAGTTCATCACGCAGGCGAATGTGGCCTCAACCCTCGATGGCCCGGAGGTATTCAACACCTTCTACATCATCCTCCTGGCGCTGCTCATCTGCATTCCCTTCTCGATGAGCGCGGCGATCTACCTGGTCGAGTACGCCCGGCAGGGTCGCTTCACCACGATGGTGCGCTTCGCCACGGAGACGCTCGCCGGGGTGCCATCAATCATCCTCGGCCTGTTCGGCTTCCTGATCTTCGTGACGAACTTTGGCCAGGGTACACGGATGGGCTACTCGCGACTCGCGGGTGCGCTAACGCTCGTCATCCTGAATCTGCCGGTGCTGCTGAGCGTCTTCGAGGACGCGTTGCGTAAAGTGCCGACAGAACTGCGCGAGGCGTCCTCAGCGCTCGGCGCCAACAAGCTGCAGACAGTGACACGCGTGCTGATTCCGACGGCGTTCCCCTCGCTGATCACAGGCATCATCCTGACCGCGGGCAAGATGATCGGTGAGACGGCGGCGTTGATCTATACGGCCGGCGGCAGTAGCTCGATCAATGGTTGGTTCTCACTCAATCCGCTTACCTCTGGTGATACGCTTACCATCAAGCTCTACCAGCTTCAGGCCGAAGGCATCACCGCAAATGCGGCGCAGGTGGAGGCAGGCACCGCCACGCTGCTCATCATCCTGCTGCTGGTGTTCAATCTGGGGCTACGCTGGGGCGCGCGCGTCATCAACAGGCGCATCACTGGCCGCACACGTTAACGCGGCGCTCGGCGACGTCTGATAGAGCGGCAATACGCAGGAGAAAAATAAGAACATATGCTATCGAGTACACCTGACACGACTCCCAACGATGAACGCGAGCGCTCCATCCTTAGCTCGGATAAGGTCGTGAGCGCCCAGAATATCGCCAAAGTAGACGTACCCGTCAAGATGCGGACTGTAGAGCTGAATGTCTACTACGGCGCCGCGCACGCGCTCAAGAACATCAATCTGGAGATGGCGGACCGTCAGGT
This sequence comes from Ktedonobacterales bacterium, assembly GCA_035642255.1. Lineage (GTDB taxonomy): Bacteria > Chloroflexota > Ktedonobacteria > Ktedonobacterales > JADMIN01 > JAKAIY01. The sequence goes on from DASQSS010000067.1 coordinate 2,039, forward strand.
GACCGCGCTGATGGGCCCCTCTGGCTGTGGCAAATCGACCTTCGTGCGGGCGCTCAACCGCATGCACGACCTGACACCCATCGCCCGTGTGACCGGCTCGATTCTCTTCGATGGCGAGGATATTCTCTCGCCGACGACCGATGTCGTGCAGCTACGTCAGCGTGTCGGGATGGTCTTCCAGCGTCCCAATCCATTCCCGCAGTCCATCTTCGAGAATGTGGCCTATGGTCTGCGCGTGCAGGGTGGCGTCACACAGGCGGAGATCAAGGAGCGCGTCGAGCGTAGTCTGCGAGGGGCGGCGCTCTGGGATGAGGTGAAAGACCGCCTCCAGAATAGTGCGCTGGGCCTCTCCGGTGGCCAGCAGCAGCGCCTCTGCATCGCCCGCGCGCTGGCGGTCGAGCCAGAGATCATCTTGATGGATGAGCCATGCTCCGCGCTGGATCCCATCGCCACGCTCAAGATCGAGGAGTTGATCGAGCAGCTCAAGCAAAAGTACACCATCGTCATCGTGACGCATAATCTCCAACAGGCCGCGCGCGTCAGCCAGTACACAGGCTTCTTCCTGACTGGCGATCTGATCGAGTTCAACGCCACACAGAAGATCTTCTCGCGCCCGCAAGATCAGCGCACAGAGGACTTCATTACGGGCCGCTTTGGCTGATAGCTGCCGATAGCTGAGAGAGGCGCCGCAGTGGATGACGCGTGTCACGCGACGTCCGCCGCCCGCGCAGCGTGACCAGCCGCGTCATGAGCTGGCGCCACGAGCTGAGAGAGAGAGTCGAGACAAAATGGCCAGGAAGGCATTTCACCAGGAACTGCGCGAGATCGAAGAGTCTGTCATTCAGATGGCTTCACTCGTTGAGTCGGAGATCGCGCAGACCATGCAGGCGCTCAGCCACCGCGATACGGTGATGGCGCAAGATGTCATTACGAAAGATGGCGAGGTCAACGACCTCCAGCGCAACATCCGCAGCCACTGCATCGCGCTGATGGCGTTGCAGGCGCCCGTCGCGCGCGATCTGCGCGAGTTGGTAACGGTGCAGCTCGTCATCAACGAGTTGGAGCGCATGGGCGACCATGCTGTCAGCATCTCGAAGCAGTCCATGCGCCTGCGCGAGCATGAGCCGCTCTCGCAGGTGAACGATCTCGTTGAGATGGCCAAGATCGTGCGCGAGCAGGTGCGCGATTGCATCCAGGCGTTCGTAGACGTCAATGTACAGCTCGCGCGCGAAGTCTGCGCAAGAGATGACGCAGTGGATCATTACTATCGCGAAATCCTCAGCCAGCTCATCCACCTGATGTCTACGGAGCCAGCGAAGGTAGCTCCCGCGACCAGCCTGCTCTTCGTCGCGCACGATCTGGAGCGCATCGGCGACCGCGTGACGAACATTGGCGAAGATGTGGTCTACATGGTGACGGGCGAGATCGAAGAGCTGAACTAGCCGCATGGGTGACGCGTCCGGGCGTGCGGCGCCTTCCTGGCTGGAGATTCTGACTGTGGAACAGCGACCGATTCTGGTAGTGGAAGACGACGACGCGCTGCGCGAGACGCTCGCCTATAACCTGGGCTCCGAGGGCTACGAAACCCTGCTTGCGGCGGATGGCGTCGTGGCGCTGGAGCTCGTGCGGCGGCAACCTGTGGCGCTGGTCATCCTCGATGTCATGCTGCCCCGGCTCGACGGACTGGACGTCCTGCGCCAGTTGCGCGGGCGCCCTGAAACAGCGGGTACGCCTGTGTTGATGTTGACCGCGCGTGCGGAGGAGAGCGACATCGTCGTTGGGCTGGAACTGGGCGCCGACGACTACGTGACCAAGCCGTTCTCATGGAATGAGGTGCGGGCGCGGGTGCGGGCGCTGCTGCGACGCGGCGGACAGCGCGCCGAAGATCCAGGAGCCGAACCGCCAGAGAACGAACCAATCATTATGGGCGATCTGCGCATCGACGAGGACCGCCGTGAGGTGCACAAGGGCGAGCGGGTCATCGAGCTACCCGCGCGCCTCTTCGAGCTGCTGCTCTACCTCGCGCGCCATCGCGGAGTCGTGCTGACTCGCGGGCGCTTGCTGGAGAACGTCTGGGGCTACGACTACGCGGGCGACACACGCACCGTGGATGTGCATGTGCGCTGGCTGCGCGAGAAGATCGAAGAGGACCCCGCGAACCCGCAGCTGGTGCAGACGGTGCGCGGGGTTGGCTATCGATTCAAGGGCTAGCATCGCCATAGCGAACGTCCGGTGGCAAACGCGGAGCGCATTACGCGGGGCGAGGCAGCCGCCCCAGTAACTCAGTCCCTGATGTGCGTGATGTGCGTGATGTCCGGGATGTCTTCATGCGTTTCGGCCGCCTGGACGGGACACGATAGCCTGTCCATCCGCTGACGAGTCCCCCAACGGCGACACTCAACGCCACGCAGATCGCCATGCCGACGAGCGCGGCCACGAGTGCGAGCCGCGAAGAGTGGGCGCCACCCCGCAGTGCGCCCGCCAGCAGCAGCGCGCCCGTCAACAGTCCGATACCGACGCCCGCGCGCAGCCCCTCCCATAGCGGCGCCATTCGCCAGCCAGCCACGATTCCTGCCGCTATCCCGCTCACCAGCGCAGCCACGATGACCAGCATGCGCAGATGATGCTCTTCGACCAGATCGGCGCCGATCCCGCCGAACGCGCCGACGATCAGTCCCACCAGAACGCGTCGCATGGGTATGGACCTCCTCCTTGTGCGAAGCAAGCGCATTACCTCGTCGCGCGCTACTCCTCCTCATCGAGGGTAGCGCGCGCATGTCGCTCGCCGTTGTAGCTCAGCCGCATCGGCTTGCCGTCGCGCACAGTCTCCAGATGGACAGGTCGCGACCAGATCTGATAGAGATGCTCCAGCGTCTTCTCAGCGTACCGGACATCGAGCTCCTGCCCCTCGAAGTGGTGATGCAGGAGCAGCTCCGTGTTGCCGTTGTAGTCAGCGTCCCAGATGGTGATGTAGGGATACCCGAAGTTGGTCATGCTGGCGACGAGGCCATCACGCACCTTCTCCCAGTTCTTCTCGACGATGACCCACTCATCACCCTCTTTCTTGTAGAGGTACAGGTCGAGCTTCTCCACCAGGTCTTTCGTCAGGTAGTTGCGTAGCAGAGAGACATCGCTCTCGACCTCACGCACCTCCATCAGCTTGGCATGGCCCTGGCCGGGCTGACGTCCAAGCCGCTGCTCCTCCTCGGTTGGGTGATCCCAGCGCCGCTCGATGTCTTCGAGCAGGTGGTAACCCAGATGATAGGGATTGATCCGCATGCGCGAGGTCGCCAGCACGCCCGCGTGCATCTGCGCGAACTGAGTGTACTCGTTGTCGGTCAGGTCCATTTCGCGAGTGATGCGCGAGTGCCATAATGAGGCCCAGCCTTCGTTGATGGTCTTCGTGCGCATCTGCGGAACGAAGTAGAGCATCTCCTCGCGCACGATCAGCAGCAGGTCGCGCTGCCACGGCTCTAGATTCGGCGCATGTTCGGCCAGGAACTTGAGAATGTCCTTCTGCGGCTCCGATGGGAAGCGGCGGCGGCGTGTATCAGCCTGGCGCGCCGCCTCGGCTTCGGCCGCCTCATGGGCCGCGTCGCTCATGTCAAGCGCCCAGAGATCGTCGTATTCTGATGTACGATGCTGCTCGGTCCCGTTGTCGCTGCCACGCGCGCTGGTATCGCCACGCTCACCGCGACGCTGGCGTAGATAGGTGTTCGGATCAATGTGCTCCTCGATCGCCAGCACAGCATCGAGGAAGCGCTCGACCTTATCCACCCCATGATCGAATTCATACTGGCGCACGCGGTCAGCGTTGACGCTCACTTTGTCGATCATGTTGGGCGGCGTGCTGCGAAAGTAGATGTTGTTCTTGAAGAAGTCGGTATGCCCCAGCACATGCGCCACCACCACCTGATTTTGCAGCAGATCGTTCTGCTCCATAAGGAAGGCATAGGACGGGTTGGTGTTGACGACCAGCTCATAGATCTTGCTCAGGCCATAGTCGTACTCCGTCTTCATGCGGTAGTACGCCTTGCCACGCGACCAGTGGCTGAAGCGGCCTGGCAGCCCGTAGGCGCCAAACTCATACATGATGGTAGCCGGCACCAGCTCAAAGTGTACCGGGTATGGGTCCAGCCCAAAGCGCTGCGCGATGCCCCAGATCTCCTCGATAGCGCTCTCCAGCTTCGCTAGATAGAGCTGATCCGGGGTCAGGTCGTGCGATGACAATGTCATGACGATAGCCCTCCTCTTCGGCGCGCGCCTCCGCGACCAATCGCCTCGCCCGCAGCCTCTCGCGCGACACAACATGTCATCGTGGCGTGGCGAGAGGCCGCGGCGCGGCTCACGGGGTCGCTGGCGCGTTGTCGCGCACCGCGAAGAACTTGCGCAGCGCGGGATAGACCTCGGTCTTATCCGAGATGGTGACTGAGATGAACTTGCGGTCCTGAATCTTGTTGTAGGCCGACATCAGTGTGCTGGGCGAACGGTAGTGTCCCTCGCGGATCTCACCATAGCCGAAGATATTGCACATCTCCATCAGCTTGTTGACCAGCGCCACACAATGCTCATTATCCCAGGGCAGGTTATCGCCATCGGAGAAGTGGAACGGGTAGATGTTCCAGTCGTCCGGGTTGTAGCGTTCCTGGATGATGCGCAGCGCCAGCTCATAGGCCGAGCTCACCTGCGTGCCACCACTCTCGCCGTGGGTGAAGAACTCTTCCTCCGTCACCTCCTTGGCCTCAGTGTGGTGGCTGATGAAGACGATCTTGACGTTGTTGTACTTGGTCCGCAGGAAGCGCACCATCCAGAAGTAGAAGCTGCGCGCGATGTACTTCTCGAATTCGCCCATGCTGCCCGAAACATCCATCATCGCCAGCACAACAGCGTTTGACTGGTAGCGGATGGTCGGCTCCCAGGTCTTGAAGCGCAGATCTTCGTTGCGGATGGCGCCAAAGTGCGCGTCGCCCTTCGCGGCGTTGCGCTTGATGTTCTCCATGATCGTTCGCTTCTTATCCAGGTTGGCCATTGGGCCGACCTTGCGGATGTCGTTGAAGCGGATCGTCTCAGTCTCCATCTCGGCCTGCTTCTTCTCTTCGAGGAAGGGCAGCCCCAGGTCTTCGAAGATCATCGCGGCCAGCTCGTCGAGTGTCACCTCGGCCTCGTAGTAGTCAACGCCCGGCTCTTCGCCCGCCTCGCCGCGCTGCCCCTTGCCTGGACGCGGTTCCGACGCGATGACATCGCCTACCTGGCTATCGCCATCACCCTCGCCCGCATGCTCCTGGCGTCCGGGATCATAGCGAAAGCGATACTCTTCCAGCGAGCGGATCGGCACCTTGAAGACCTTCTTGCCGTCGGAGAGAATGATGCTCTCTTCGCTGACAATATCGGCCAGGTTCTTCTTGACCGCCTCGCGAATCTTCTGCTTGTGGCGCTCCTGGTCGATCGCGCCTTTGCGGTGCAGCGACCAGTCGTGCTGTGAAATCGTCGAGCCGTACATATCCCTGCCCCCTTGTTGCGCCCGCAACCGGAGCCGCTCCGCCCTGCGGCCAGCGCCTGCCGTGTGTTCCCCCGGACAAGCGGCCGGACCGCGTGGCGAGCGGCGCGCCAGGCCCGCTAGCGATTGAGCAGCGAGCCGACGTACTTCAGCAGCTCGTTGGCGCAGACCGGGCAATAGCCATGATCGCTGATCAGGCGGCTAATGACCTCGTTCGACTTCTTGAGCTGCTCCGGGTCAGGCGTGCGGGCCGATGTCGTGATCTTCACCACGTCGCGCAGGTCTGCGAACAGTTTCTTCTCGATGGCCTCTTTCAGCCGGTCGTGGCTGGTATACGAGAACTGCTGCCCACGACGCGCCAGCGACGAGATGCGAATGAGAATCTCCTCGCGGAAGGTCTTCTTCGCGTTCTCGGTGATGCCAATCTGCTCTTCGATGGAGCGCATCAGCTGCTCGTCTGGCTCCATGTCCTCTTCGGTGATAGGATCGCGCACCTTGGTCTTGTTGCAGTACGCTTCGACATTGTCGAGGTAGTTGTTCAGGAGCGTATGCGCTGACTCCTCGAAAGAATAGACAAACGCCCGCTGCACCTCATTGCGCGCCATGTCGTCATATTCTTTGCGCGCCTCGGCGATGAAGTTCAGGTAGTGCTCGCGCTCCTCGCGGGTGACACTCGTATGCTGATCGAGGCCATCGCGCAGGGCACGCAGGGCATCGATCGGATTGATGCACGCGACGCCGTCGCGCACCAGCGCGCTGGAGAGCCGGTTGATGACGTAGCGCGGCGAGATGCCGTCCATTCCCTCGCGGGTCGTCTCGTCCTGCAGCTCCTTGATGTCCTTCTGCTTGAACTCCTCCATGTCTTCACCATCGTAGAGCTTCAGCTTCTTCATCAGGCTCATGCCAGCCTTCTTGGAAGGCTCCAGTCGGCTAAGAATGGCGAACGTGCTGGCGATGCGCAGCGTGTGCGGCGCGATGTGCACGTTCTGCAGCGCGCTCTGACCGAGCAGCTTCTCGTAGATACGCACTTCGTCGCTCACACGCAGGTTGTACGGCACCTTCACCAGGATGATGCGGTCTTGCAGCGCTTCAGACTTCTTGTTGCCCACAAACGACTGATACTCGTGCTCGTTCGTATGGCTGACCACCACCTCATCGGCATAGATCATTGAGAAGCGCCCCGTCTTGATGTTCTGCTCCTGCGAGAGCGTCAGCAGTACATAGAGGAACTTCTCGTCCACTTTCAGCATCTCGACGAATTCCATCATGCCACGGTTGCTGATGTTGAGCTCGCCGTCGAAGCGGTAGGCGCGAGGGTCGCTTTCAGAGCCAACATCGCCGATGGTGGAGAGATCCATGCCGCCGACTAGCTCCGAGATATCCTGGCTCTTGGGATCGGAAGGCGCGAACGTGCCGATGCCCATGCGCTGCTTCTCGCTCAGCGCGATGCGCTTGACCGGCACACGCTCGATCTCGCCATTGAACTCATGCTCGATCATCCAGCGGCACTTCGGGCACAGCTCGCCCTCGATATAGATGCCGTACTCTTTCTCAATGTCAGCGCGCATCTCAGCGGGGATGAGGTGCAGCGGCTCTTCGTGCATCGGGCAGTCGCGGATAGCGTACACAGCGCCCGCCTCAGTGCGCGAATACTCCTCCAGCCCGCGCTTGAGCAACGTTACGATGGTCGACTTACCACCCCCCACCGGGCCCATCAGCAGCAGAATGCGCTTGCGGACTTCGAGCCGCTGGGCAGCGGAATGAAAGTACTCCACGATCTGCTGGAGCGGCTTCTCGATGCCGAATATCTCGTTACTGAAGAAATTGTAGCGTGGCTCACCGAGCTTGTTCGTCTCTGATCCGGTGGCCATGACCATGTTGTAAATGCGCTCGTGGGAAAGCTGCGCGACAGAGGGACGCTGGGTCACAATTTCAAAGTACTGTGAGAATGTGCCCTCCCAACTCAGGGAACGCTCGCGCTCACGATACTCTTCCAGCCGTTTGACGATGTCCATTGCCTGTCCTCCTGTGTGTGTCAGGGCGCGCCTGGCATGTCGTGACGCTTTCCTCCGCGAGGGTAAGCGGCTTGCGCTGTGCGCCCGGCGGATCGCGCTAGTCACATGTGTCACCATGTGTCACACGCGCTCATCGGCGGCGTCCAGGCGGCGCCCTGGCCCGTCGTACTCAGTCGCTACGGCGCTTGCTTCGCTGCTGGCCGCTCTCTTGAGTAACCCGCGGCGAACGTGGCGCGATAAAAAGCGATCGGCACAACGCCATCGTTGTCTCGCCATCTTGTGGCCCGGACTGGAAGTCGGCGCTCCCAGTGACCACGCTTGGCTGTCCACCATGAGCAGCCAGGCGAAGATGTACCGAGGCTCAGGCGCCGTTTCAAGAAGACGCTACAGGCCCGTCAGGCGTGCTCTGCGCGAGAGGCGCGCAGTTCGCTCATACGCGTGCGGCCAGAGGTAAGGTCATCTATTGGCGCGTGTGGGGTGACGTCACCCCAACTCGGAAGCGCTTAGCTTGGATAGTGCTCGCTGGACGATGAAACGGAAACGGTATGCTGAATGGCTCGGAAAGAATTCCGGACGATTCCTCTGGGAGACGCCTGCGCTCTGGCCGCCTCTGCTGCGAGGTCCGGCGGAGATGTGACCCGACTATCATGGTCGGCTCGGCGTCTGCGGGCTGGCGTGTGAGTCGCTAGGCGAATCGTCTGCGATACAAAAGCAGACGCTTGCTGATGGGACGTCGCCCACGGCTACACGGTGTCACAACCTTACTGGAGACGGCGCGCCTGCCTGGCGATCTGGCGTCGGCGCGTTACGACGGACACGTACTACGTTGTAGAGGGAAAGTCAAAGGCCCGGCTGGCGACGCATTGGTCGCCAGCGCCCGTGATCTCGAGCGGATGAAGCTCTCCCAGAAAGAACCCGATCAGAGCCGGGAACAGTGGGAAAACGACGATCGCCCCGCCGCGCAAACCGCGAAGAGGCCAGGTTTCATGTCGGGTGGCCTCCTCTTCTGCGCTGTCACGGACGCTACGCGTATCGCTCGTCGCCAGGTGACCTGACGAAGGGAGCGCTGCTGGCGCTTGCTACATGCGGCTGAAAAACCGATAGACATTATGGAAAGAACTCAGCCGTATATGGCGGTTAGAGTATCACACTCTGTCCAGTCTCGGCAAGATGTTTCCCTTCCGCCGCACGTTCCATCCGCGGCGGAGCAACGGGTCCCTCACCGAACTGGCGCTCGAACTGAGCGGGGAGGTTCTACGCGCCCACATGACGCGCTAAAGCAAGGTCTATGCCGAGATGCGCCGCCCTGATGTATCACCATTCTTTTTCTGAGAGATGGAAGAGGGAACCGCTCGCCCCGCGCTCACTTCGCATTCGCGCGCGCGAAGGTTTGACGCCGTCTAAAGTCGTATGTTACCATCGAATCGACAGGAGAACGCATGTGCGGCGCTCAGTTCATGGATGAGTCGGCGCCGTCAGGGGCGCGCCGACGGTATGGAACGGTATGGACGAGTCTTGCATTGGAGCAGGAGAGCGCACTATGTGGTTCCAACGTGTCATCTCATGGTTCCGGGCGCTCTTCTCCGCGCTCGATGACGTCAGTGACGCGCCGTATGCCGATGACGCGAGGCCTGAACCGCCCGCGCCGATGATCGAGCCCGAGTTCACTCGCCGCCAGCTCCTCTATCCACGCGACCCGCTCAAGTCCCTCGGGCTGGGATCCACGTCCAGCGCCTACCCTCTGGAGCCACCGCTCTACGAATCGCCCAAGACCATTCCGCTGATTCGCCTCTCACCTCAGGTCGATCTCCGCTTCGATGAGCCCTCGCAGCCGCTGCCTGTCAGCAGCGAGCCGCCCACGCCCTACACGAGCCGCGAGCCAACCCAGCCCGCCGCCAGTGAGCCGCTCTCGGCCAGCCTCCAGCGCCTGACCGATCTGCCAGATTCGCTCGATAGCTTCGACCAGATGGACGACCTCGACGACATGACGCGCCGATTGCTCTTCCTGCGCCGGCTGGTACGTCAGCGTGTCTACAACGAAGGCTTCTCGCTCCACGAGACGCCCACGCAGTATCGCCGTAGCCTCGGTCTCGCCGACCAGACAGACGTAACAGATAGCCAGAACTAGCGCGGCGCGACCTGCAGCGGAAGGGGCGCATGACGCGCTGAGGGAAGGCATGGCGCACAATGCCCTACGTGGCCAATGGCGACATCAACCTCTATTATGACGTCGAAGGGCGCGGCTTTCCGATCTTCCTGCATACGGGCGGCGGAGGCGACGGCGGCATGTGGCGGGATGGCGGCTATGTGGACGGCCTCGACGACTTTTAGCGCATCCTCTTCGACCATCGCGGGCACGGCCGCAGCGACAAGCCTGCGACTCCTGATGGCTACGGCATAGAGCGGCACGTCAGCGATGTCATCGCCGTGCTGGATGCGCTCGGTCTCCCCCGCGTCGTCTATTGGGGCTATTCGGGCGGCGCGACAGTCGGCTATGCGCTGGCGGCGGCTCATCCGCAGCGCGTGGCCGCCCTCATCGCCTCTGGTGTGATCAGTGGGCCAGATGAGCCAACGTCCGCCACGATGGCCGAGGCGCAGACGCTCGCAAGCACAGTGCGCGCAGAGGGGATGGACGCTCTGGTGCGCGCCTATGCGACCGAGAGCGAACCGATGACGCCGTGGTTTCGCAAGCAGATGCTCGACACTGACCCTGAAGTATTCGCGCGCCAGTTGCTCGCGCTCGATTCGTGGTCTGGCCCCTGGCCACTGCTCGGGCGCATCACCTGCCCAACGCTGATGCTCGTCGGCGAGCGCGAAGATCCCGACGGCTTTATCGCGCTCGCCGCCACACGAGCGCCGAACGCGCGTTGTGTCACATTTCCTGGACTAGATCACATCACCGCGTATGAGCGCAGTGATCTGGCGCTGGCGCAGGCGCTGCCATTCCTCCGCGCGCTTCAGCTGAGCTAGCTGGCATAACTCGGCTAACGGCGTGGCGCCACACCGCGCGCCAGCCGCAGCGCCTCGGCCACGCTCCACGCCTGCGCCGGGCAGCCATCCGGCGTGAAGGGCAGCGCGCCCCACGCGATCTCGCTGATGGAGCCGACGCCCGCCTCGCGCAGATGCGCCTCCAGTGGGGCCAACAATCGAGCGCATGTCGCCGCCATATCCTCCTCTGGGAAGGCATGCGCCCGCGCCTCCGCATAGGCGCCGAGCAGCCACGGCCAGACCGTTCCCTGATGATATGCGCCGTCGCGGCTGCGCTGGTCGCCACCATATATTCCCAGAAATCGCGGGTCGCTGGGCGCGAGGGTACGCAGCCCGAGCGGAGTCAGCAGCTCGCGCTCCACCACCGCCAGCGCTGAACGCGCCTGCTCCACGCTGGCAAGCTCCGGCGCGACCGCCAGCGCCAATACCTGATTGGGGCGCAGCGAGGCGTCCGCCGTTCCAGACTCCCCCGCGATATCGACGACATCGTAGAAGTAGCCGCCCGCCGCATACCAGAAACGCGCGGCGAAGTTAGCCCGCGCCTCCGCCGCCAGCGCGACGTAGGGGTCGGCGTCGCGATCCAGGCGCTCGGCCCAGCCCGTCATCAGCCGCAGCGCGCGGTACCAGAGCGCGCAAATCTCGATCGGCTTACCCCAGCGTGGCGTCACAACCCAATCGCCCACCTTCGCATCCATCCACGTTAGCTGCACACCCGGCGCCCCCGCGCGCAGCAGACCATCGCTCGCGTCCACGCCAATGCCGTACCATGTCCCGCGGATGTGCCAGTCAATGCTACTATCGAGCAGATTGAAGAGTTGATCGAGCAGCGGCCAGTCGCCAGTGGCGCTGAGATAGGCGTCGAGCGCGTGAAAGAGCCAGAGGGTCGCGTCCACCGTGTTGTATTCCGGGGCGTCGCCCGCCTGATCAGGGAAGCGGTTGGGGATCATGCCCTGGCTCATAAAGGCTGTGAAGCCACGCAGCAGCCCGCGCGCCTCGGCGGTCCGTCCAGTCGCCAGGGTCAGTCCTGGCAGCGCGATCATCGTGTCACGCCCCCAGTCGGTGAACCACGGGTAGCCCGCGATGACCGTCACCGCTGGGTCAGCCTCACCGTCCGCTGGCGTGGCGGGCGCTGGCCGTCGCCCGACGATGAACTGGTCCGCCGCGAGCGTCAAGCGCTGGACCAGATCATCGTGGGCGCTGGCTTGCTCCAGCAGGCGGCGCTCGCGGGCGCGCTCACGGGCCAGCGCCCGAGCGACGATCTCCTCGTGGTCGGCGCCGCCTGGAACCGCGCCATCAGGCAGCGCGCCGGTCGCATCGCCCACACTCAGCACGAGGCTGGCGGTCGCACCTGGCGCCAGGCTGACGGTAAATGCGCCCGGCAGGTAGACATCCTCTTCATCGGGCAGCCCGCGCGCCCACTCCGCGCGGTGCTCGATATGCCAGTACCATAGCCCGCTCGCCTCGAAACGCGCCGCTGGCCCAGCGGTCAATCGACAGGGATCGGCGGCAGGCGTGGCGCGGGCGACACACGCGGCTGGCTCTGTCTCCAGCGCGAAATGCCAGTCGGGATTCCCCTGCTGGCTGGCGTGGTGGTCGCGCCAGACGAGGAACGGCTCGATGCGCAGCGTCACCGTGGCGCTGCCGGGTCCGCTCGCGTCGGGCGCGGTGACGAGGCGATACTGGACGAAGGTGATGTTCGCGCCATGCTCCATCCACAGCCGCTTCTCCAGCGTGAGACCCTCCGCCAGACGATAGCTGAAGCAGGGAATCAGCCCTTCCAGCGCGAATCCCGTCAGCCGCTCATAGCCGCGCGGGTCAACCGTGCCATCGGCGTACTCGTCCGTGCCCAGTGCGATCTGCGCGCCATCGGCCAGCGTTACACGCTCATCGAGCTTGGTCACGAGCGCCACCCGCTCCTGGGGGACGCGCGGCGCGGCGATCAGGTAGCCATGATAGCAGCGTGTTGTCGCGCCGGACAGTGTACCCATCGCGTAGCCGCCGATTCCATTCGTCACCAGCCACTCGTGCGCCAGCGCCGCGTCGAGCGCGCCATACGCCTCCGGCGCGAGCGTCAGAGTCGGCAACTCTGGCGCGTCATCGCGCTGGCCAATCGGCTGTTCGCTCATCATGATCGCCGTTTCTCCTCCCTGCTCACAGAATGGCGCGCAAAGCGATAATCTCGTCGAAGTGAGCCGGCTCATCAGCTTGCGCGCATCCCATTGTATGCTGGCATGTTCCGTGTCTGCCGCTAGCGCTCGCCTGTCAGACTGGCGGCAGACATACGCCGTGCGACTTGCCGCTCTGGCGCGCCCTCTGCTATCGTGCTACAGGGGATCGGATGACACAACACTATCCCACTCGGCGACAAAGGAGAATTGCGCGGTGATGCCGGAAGAGGCGGCTTTTGCGGATGAGGCGGACAGAGTGGACGGAGTGGTGAGCCCAGCGACAGGAGCGAA
>DASQSS010000068.1:0-19333 GCA_035642255.1 Ktedonobacterales bacterium
AATGTGCTCTGGGTGCTGAACGCGGCGCGGGAGCGCATCGGACGGATCGAGCCGAGGCTGGCGTCACGCCTGATCACCTTTATGGAAGGTGGCAACCAGTACGCTGCGGGCATTACGGAGCTTCGCGCGCACGTCGTTCGTCTTATCATCCGGGAGACATTCCAGCATCCGAGTCAATTTGGCAAGGTGAGCTTCCCTGCGCAAGGCGGCGGTGAGACCATCCGCGCCTACACGAAGGAAAGCCTCGTTCGCCACAATGACGAAGAGGATGAGTACAACGAAGACGGCGAATACGTCGACGACGGCGACGACGACGACATGGATGACCTGCACGAGACCGATCTCGAGGAGGCCGATCTCGTCGAGCCGGAGGAGTAAGCGCGCCGCCTACGCGACAGTACCCATGTGACAAGCCGGATGACGCCTGAATGATAACACGCAGCAGAGAGGAAGACACTCGTTGAACAAGACAAAGAAGGTCGCCTGGCATAAGCATCTCAAAGCCATGAAGAAGCGCGAAGAGAAGGCCCGAGCGAACCGCCCAACGACGAGCGCACCCGCGACAGTATCGCGCTCAGCTGCGAAGCGTTAGCCCTAAGCTCTCATCAACCGCACGCATCGGCCCACGAGGCGTGCGGCGACAGTTGCGGCGTACCATGGACGGATCGCCGCTGATGAGCACTTCACCGCGCCACCCACGCTTGCCTGCGGGCAACGCGGTGTGGCGCGCTCGTGTTGGCGCCTGAGGTTGGAGGCGTTGGCTGCGCTGTGCGCGGCGTTTGATGGGGGAGGCGTAGCGACAGTGAGCGGGCCAGTCACCGTGCGCGAGACGTTGCCCCATCTCATCAAATGGGGCGCGCAGCTCATCGCGGGCGAGAATGGTCTGGACCGTGCAGTGACCTGGGCCAGCGTCATGCGCGCGCAGCTCCCCGCCTTTCAGGACGTTCGGCGTGGCGAGCTAGCCGTGCTCTCGCTGGCGACGGTGCAGGCGCTCCAGGATCGGGGCGCACCGATCTCGCTGCTTACCGTGCTTGATCAGCTTGCCGAACTTGGAGCCTCCGGGGCGATCATCGCCGGACTAACACCTGCTAGCGCGCTTCCGCGTCCGATTGCCAGCGTGGCGCGTGAGCTACGCGCACGGGCGGATCAGATTGCGATGCCGATTGTGGCGTTGCCCCAGCAAGCTCCGCTCGCTGACGTGCGCGCAGCCATCGTTGCGCTGGCCGCCGAACGACGTGACCGCTCCACCTCACCACTAGAGCCAGTGGACGCCTACGCCGTGCAACTGCGCGCGAGCTTGCGCAGCGAAGCGCTCGAAGCGTTGCTGGCTGGCGCCTATGTTGGGGAGGCGCAGATGCGGATGCGCGCAAGTCACCTCGGCTATGACCTGAATCAGCCACACGTCGTCCTGTGGGTGCAGGCGCGCGGGGGTGCGCGCGCCTCAAAGCGCGATGATGACCACGATCTCGCCCGAATGCGTGCGCTTGCCGAAACGCTGGAGGTGGCGCTCGGCGCATGGACGCAAGCGCGTGAGCCAGACCAGGTGATCGCACTGCTGCCGCTCGGACCGGACCGCTCCCCGCAGGATGTTGTCGAGCGGGTGACGGCGCAGATCGCGCGCACGCTGGGCGACGCGCGTGAGCGGCGCTCGCCAGAGTGGTCCGCCGGACTGGGCGAGCCTGCGACCGCTCCCGCGCAGGTGCATCGTTCCGCACAGGAGGCGCACGACTCGGCGCAGCTGGGAGCGATGGTGCTGGGGCCGCGCCATGTCGCGAGGCCCGCTGATCTGGGGGTCTATCGCTTGCTGGTGACGCTGCGTGAGCAGGGCGAGCTGGAGCCTTTCACGCGGCGCGCGCTGGAGCCGCTGCTGCGCGATCGGCGCCACGGCGACACCTTGATCGAGACGCTCGAAGCGTTCTTCGCCTGTAACGGCAACAGTACGAAAGCGGCCGAGAAGCTCCACCTGCATCGCAACTCACTGCTCTATCGGCTGAACCAGGCGCGCGAGCTGCTGGGACAAAATCTCGATGACCCCGAGACGCGCCTGACCTTGCAGCTTGCTATCAAAGGGCTACGTGTACTGCGACTGAAGGAGGAGCGGCCCGCCTATGACCGGTAAGTCTCGCACGGTCAAACCCGGCGGCCAGCCGCCCGCCTCTGGCCTGTACGCCAGACCAACGCCCCCCACGGGCTATGCGGTTACCGTCTCACATGTGCAAATCAGTCCACTAATGGAGGCATGCGCTGAGCGAGGTCTGACGACAGTTCCAGAGGGCGAGGCATATGCAGCGACAACCTCCGCCGACCTGGGCCTCTCGACGCTCAGCGTCAGGATGAGTCGCGTGGGCGTACGCTATCCCGCTGGCGAGCTACTGACGTGGGAGGCGGCGCGGCATATCATCGTGACGCCCAATCAGTGCTTCACGCTGGTGGAGGACATGCCGCAGGCCATCGCCGCATTTTCGTCGACGTCGAATACGCTGCGCTCGCTGATGCCGACAGAAGGCGCGCCGACTACACTCGTCTCGGGTTTCTCGATGCATCGCATCAAAGGGACAGAGCCGTGGGCCGACACGATGGCGAAGGTTCAGGCGGTGGCGCCGCTCACGGGGCATGTGCTCGATACCACGACAGGTCTTGGCTACACAGCCATCATGGCGGCGCGTTCAGCTAGCGCTGTCGTGACCATCGAGCTCGATCCCACTGGGCTTGAGATTGCGCGGCTCAACCCCTGGTCACACGAGCTATTCGACCGGCCCACTATCCAGCGCATCACTGGCGACGCCTTTGAGGAGGTGGCCAGGCAGCGTGAAGGATCGTTCGACCGGATCGTCCACGATCCGCCCTATTTGACGCTGGCGGCCGAGCTGTATTCCGAGGAGATGTATCGGCGGCTCTATCGCGCGCTGCGCAAGGGTGGCCGGCTGTTTCACTATATCGGTGACCCTCGCAGCGCCTCGGGCGCGAAGACGACTGCAGGCGTCGTGCGGCGGTTGGAATCGGCGGGATTCCAGCGCATTACTCGTCGCCCGGAGGCGTTTGGCGTAACCGCTACCAAGTAGGCGCGCGAGTTGGCGCGTGTAATTGACACCTGATTGTCAGGCTCCTATACTCGACGTGTGAAATCATCACCGAATCATTGCCGCCTGGCGCGCGACTCAGATGGCGTGTGACAGGATTGAAGGGGGAGAAACGCTCATGCGTATGGCGAGCGTTGCGCTCATCGTCCTTGGTGTTGCGCTCATCGGTTTCGGCGTCCTCGACCACTTCCTGCTGTTCACCAAGATTCCCTATGAGTTGTATATTTTTGGCGTCGTAGGATTCATTGTGGGCGCTGTTGGCGGTACCCTTGGCACGCTGACCGGAGGTGTCGTGCCGCCTCCACCCGACCCCGAAGCCGAGACGCCGATGATTGTCGAGTAGCGCGTCGAGTAGCGCGTCGAGTAGCGCGTCGAGTAGCGCGTCGAGTAGCGCGTCGAGTAGCGCGTCGAGTAGCGCGTCGAGTAGCGCGTCGAGTAGCGCGTCGAGTAGCGCGTCGAGTAGCGCGTCGAGTAAGGTGACGCTATGGCGCGGAAACGCGCGTCACGCTGGCGGAAGGATAGCCGATGCCAGAGGAAACGATCACTCGCGAGCGCGCATCTGAGTTGATGGCGCAGGTCTATGCGATTGTGCGCGCCTGCCCCTCCGGCCGTGTCACGACGTATGGCGCGATTGGCGCGGCGCTGGGCTATCCGCGCGGGGCGCGCATGATTGGCTGGATCATGAATGAGACGCCCAAAGGCGCGAATGTGCCCGCGCAGCGAGTCGTCAGCGCGAAGGGCGAGCTGACGGGAAGCTGGGCGTTCGGGCAGCGGGGACGCATGCGCCAGCTACTCGAAGCTGAGGGCGTCCCTTTCACTGAATCAGGCTCCGTGGACATGAAGCGCGCCACCTGGGATCCACGCCGCGACCTCACGCCCGAAGAGCTAGACGTTTTGGTGCGTAGCGCCTCCGCCGAGCAGGTCGAGGCTAGCGACAACCTCATGCGGCTGCTGCGCGATGACCCCGCATCGCCCTTCCGCGTTACACGAGACCAGCAGCCGTAGCGCGCCGCCCGATTCTGCGCTTCCCCTCGCTCCTGGGAACAATTGGTAGCCATTGTAAGAGGCTCTCATCGCTGAGAACTGGCTGTGAGTTTGCGCGTTCGCGCTGTGACGTGCGCGAGAACCTGCTGCCTATAGAATCCACTGTAGAATCCTTCCGGGAAGGCAGACGTAAGTGACGCGCCACATGGGCGTGGCGCCAAGTACGCGCGAGGCTCAGCGACTATGACGGATACAGCCAAAGAAACGGTTGAAACGACCGAGCGCACCGCCATGCTACGTGGACTTACCGCGCAGGAAGCCGCGCAGCGCCTACAGGCGGAGGGCTATAACGAGCTGACGTCTCCACGTCGGTTTCGCCTCGTGCGGGTCGCATTGGAGGTGCTCCGCGAGCCTATGCTCTTGCTGCTCGTCGTCGCTGGCGTCGTTTACCTCGTCCTCGGCGAGCCACGCGAGGCGATCATCTTGCTCGCGTCGGTGTTGGTGATTATAGGCATTACGATCTTCCAGGAGCAGCGTACCGAGCGAGCGGTCGAGGCGCTGCGCGACCTCTCCAGTCCGCGCGCGCTCGTCATCCGTGATGGCGAGGAGCAACGCATCGCGGGACGGGATGTGGTGCGCGATGATGTGCTTGTTCTGCTCGAAGGTGACCGGGTCGCCGCCGATGCCGTCATCCTCGATGCGACCAACCTGACGGCGGACGAGTCGCTGCTGACAGGAGAGTCGGTCTCTGTCCGCAAGCAGGCGTGGACGCATATAGCTGGGTCGCCGCTTCCGGTAGAGACCACGCCTCCGGGAGGTGACGATCAGCCATTTGTCTATGCGAGCACGTTGATCGTGCAGGGACGCGGACTGGCGCGCGTCGTGGCTATCGCGGGCCATTCGCGCGTTGGCGCGATTGGGGCCGCGCTCGGCGCTCAGGATACGCAGCGAACGAGGCTACAGCGCGAGATTGCGCGTCTGGTGAGGCTGCTTGCCATTGGAGCGTTGATCGTCTGTGTCGCGATCGTTCTGGTGTTTGGCCTTGCGCATGGGCGTTGGCTCGATGGCATCCTGGCAGGGCTGACGATGGCGATGAGTCTCATCCCAGAAGAGTTTCCAGTCGTATTGACGGTCTTTCTGGCGCTTGGCGCTTGGCGCATCGCCCAACGGCAGGTGCTCACGCGGCGTATGCCCGCGATCGAGGCGCTTGGCTCCGCTACCGTGCTATGTGTGGATAAGACGGGAACGCTGACGCTGAATCAGATGCGGATTGCGGCGCTCCAAACTGATTCGGAGGTCTTGCGAGTCGGCGATGACGCGCCGGGCGCACTCGCCACGGCGCCGCGCGTCTACGCCGATGTGGTGCGGTGGGGCGCCCTTGCCAGTGAGGCTCAGCCCTTCGATCCAATGGAGCGTGCGATCCGGTCGCTCGCGGACGACTTGCGACTCGATCTGACGCCTGGCCTGACGCTCGCTCGCGAATACCCGCTGACTCCAGAGCTCTTGATGATGTCTCACGTCTGGCAGGATGCGGCGCATGGGGGATACACCATCGCCGCGAAGGGTGCGCCAGAAGTCGTGGCGCGCCAGTGCGGCCTGGATAAGCAGCGTCTGTCGGTTCTCTCGGATGCGATCGAGCGCATGGCGGAGCAGGGCTTGCGGGTGCTGGGGGTCGCGCATGCGCAGTGGGGTTCGCTGGACCTGCCCGCGCGCCAGAGCGATTTTCCATTTGAATGGTCTGGACTGATCGCTCTGGCGGACCCCGTACGTCCAACCGTGCCTGGCGCTGTCGCTGAGTGCGCGCGGGCGGGTGTGCGGGTCAAGATGATGACGGGCGATTACCCCGTGACCGCGCAAGCGATCGCTCGCTCGATCGGATTGGAGCCTGCCGACCGCTATATCACCGGGCCACAACTCGCCACGATGAGCGACGAAGCGCTAGCCGACGCGATCAAGACGACCGCCATTTTCGCGCGGGTCGTGCCCGAACAGAAGCTCCGTCTCGTGAAGGCGCTGAAGGCGGACGGCGAGATCGTCGCGATGACCGGCGATGGCGTCAACGACGCTCCGGCGCTCAAAGCCGCTGATATCGGCGTCGCGATGGGGGGGCGCGGAACGGACGTTGCGAGAGAAGCGGCGGCGCTCGTTGTGGTCGACGACGACTTTACGTCGATCGTGCGGGCGATCCGCTCTGGCAGGCGCATCTTCGATAACCTGCGCAAGGCGATGGCTTACCTCGTCGCCATTCACGTTTCTGTAGCGGGCATCGCGCTGATTCCTGTGCTGTTCGGCTCCCCGCTGATTCTGTGGCCAGTCCATGTCGTGTTCCTCGAATTTGTGATCGATCCGGCGTCATCGGTAGTCTTCGAGGCGGAGCCAGAGGAGAGCGACGTCATGCTCCGACCGCCGCGCGACCCGCAGGAGCCGGTCTTCAACTGGCGCACGATGACGCTCTCCGCAATCCAGGGGTTGAGTAGCCTGGCGATCGTGCTCGCGCTGTATTTTGGCGGCCTGCGCGTTGGCATGTCGACCGATGAGGTGCGTACGCTCAGCTTCGCGACGCTAGTACTGGTCAACCTGGGACTCGTCATCTCGAACCGCTCATACACGCGCTCGCTCATGCGTTCGCTTACGATTCGCAATCCCGCCTTGTGGTGGATACTTGGCTCTACGGTTACGGTACTGGCGATTGCGATCTATGTGCCGTGGGTGCAGTCGGTCTTTCAGTTCAGTGCGCTTTCGTGGGTAAATGTCCTGATTATATTGGGCGCGAGCCTCGCGGCTATCGTCTGGTTCGAGGCGCTCGAACGCATATTGATGCCCAGGCGCAGTCGCGGCTCAAGGCTGAACGCCCCGAGCGCCCCGGTCGATTCGCCGCACGGCTCTCAAGCCGCCCATCGGTGAGCGCTGTGCGCGCAGACGCTTCGCACCGCGGCGGCTTGCTCTCCCACGCGGGTGTCGCAGCGCGCGTTCTGGATAGGGGGAATCGAGACATGCGGCTGATCTCAACCGCCAGCCGCATGCCGCCTATTCCTCGTCCAGACGGGCGCCATTGGTGGCCGCCACTTCCGCTAGGAAGCGCCCGCTGTCTTTGATGTGGCGCTCCTGTGTGGTGTAGTCCACGTAGACGACGCCGAAGCGTGGCCGGTAGCCCTGCGCCCACTCGAAGTTATCCATGAACGACCAGACGAAAAAGCCATCTACTGGTGCGCCCGCCGCGATGGCTTCGCGTGTGGCGTCGAAATGTAGCTGGAGGTAGCGGATGCGGTCGGGGTCGTGGACTGAGCCATCAGGAAGCAGCGTGTCGGGATACGCGGCGCCGTTCTCAGTGACATAGATGCGCGCTGGCTTGTAGGTCTGGTGGACGTGAATCAGCAGATCACGCAGACCCTGAGGATAGACCTCCCAGCCCATTTCCGTCAGCGCGCCGCCAGGATTGACCACCTCGGGCAATACCGAGCCATCGCGGCCTGCCCGCACGATATTGCGCGTATAGTAGTTGACGCCAAGGAAGTCAGTGGGCGCGGCGATGGTCGCCATGTCATTGGGCTGGATCAGATCATCGGGCGCGCCGAGCATGCGCAAGACGGTGAGGAGTTCCTCCGGGTAGGCCTGGTGGTAGAGGGCTTCCAGGAAGATGTCTTGCCATGCGCCAGAGAACACGCGCGCCGCCATGACGTCATCTTCGCGGTCGGAGGCTGGCTCGACGACGGAGAGATTCAACGTGATACCTGCCTCGACGGGCCTGGGCGACTCCGCGCGAATCGCCTGGACCGCCAGCCCATGCGAGAGGAGCAGATGATGCGTGACCGGCAGAATGAGTGCGGGATTGCGCTCGCCCGGCGCCATCTCGCCCGTCACATGCCCGAGCACGGAGGTGACACCTGGCTCATTGTGTGTGATCCAGTGCGAGACGCGGTCGCCGAAGCGTCGCGCCAGCACGGCGGCCAGGTCCGCGAAGGCTTTGGCCGTGTCGCGGTTCGCCCAACCACCTTTGTCCTGCAGAGCCTGGGGCAGATCCCAGTGGTACAGTGTGGCGAACGGCTCGATGCCGCGCTGTAGCATGCCATCCACCAGACGCGAGTAGAAGTCGAGCCCGGTCTCGTTGGCGCGGCCATAGCCATTGGGGAAGATGCGCGGCCAGGAGAATGAGAAGCGATAGGCGTTGAGGTTGAGGCGCTGCATCAGGTCAAGATCGCCGGGCCAGAGCTGGTAGTGGTTGTCGGCGGTATCCCCTGTCTCGCCACGCGCGATCTTACCTGGGGTGTGTGTGAAGCGGTCCCAGATGGACTCGCCTTTGCCGTCCGCCAATGGAGAGCCCTCGATCTGATAGGCCGCCGTGGCGGTACCCCATAAGAAGGTCGCTGGGAAGCCGCTGGGCGTTATCACCCGCTCACCACTCAACATCGCTCTCTCCCTCCTCATACACTCAGGCTCTAAGGTCCCGTCGACAACACGCTCACGTTATCCGGTTCGACGGTAGCCTATCACACCGTTCGGCGGCATCGCACGTCGCGCACTCGCCGCTACGCTCATTTCTCAGCGGTTCTCTTTGCCACGCACGAGCGAGGCGAAGACGCCGATGACCGCGACGCCGGCGCAGACCAGGAAGGTCGCATGGAAAGCGGTGACGAAGCCAGATTGCAGCGACGTGATAGAGCCAGATGGGAAGGCGCGCGGCCCACTTCCACTGCGGAGCGCCTCCAGCTGAGCGGCCGCCAGCGCGCCGCCCAGGCTGGTGAAGACAGCGCCCGCCAGTGCGACGCTCGTGCTCTGACCAATGACACGCCCGGTCGCCAGGAAGCCCGAAGCGACTCCCTGGGCGGCGCGCGGCGCCGAGCCCATCAGCGCGCTATTGTTGGGCGATTGGAAGAGCGCCTGCCCGAATCCCGTGACGACCAGCCGCCAGACGATATCGAAGACCGAGCTGTTGGCGTGCAGCTGGCTGATGAAGACGAGTCCGACGCATGCGATGGCGAGCCCGCTCGCGGCCAGCCAGCGCGTGCCGATGCGGTCGGCGAGGCGTCCGCTGAAAGGCGCGATGGCGGCGATCGTCAACGGCAGGGGCGTCAGCAGCAACCCTGATTCGATGAGGGAGAATCCGCGCAATTGCTCGAGATAGAACGGCATCATGAAGCTGACGGCGAAGAGCGCGAGGAAGCTCAGGATCAGGCTCAGATTGGCCGAAGCGAAGACGCGGTCGCGCAGCAGGCTCAGGGGCACGATCGGGCTGGCCACTCGCTGCTCGACGATGATGAGCGCGACGAGGGCGACCACACCGATCACGAGCGACGCGATCAGCCTGAACGAAGACCAGCCCCACTCCTGGCCAAACGAGAGCCCTAGTGTAACGGATGCCAGCCCTACGGTAAGCAGGGCCGCGCCGAGCGGATCGAAGCGCCCCTGGCCACCACGTTTGGGTTCGCGAAGGAAGCGGATGGTCGCGATGACGCCGATGACGCCAAGCGGCACGTTCACGTAGAAGATCCAGCGCCAGGTAAGATATTGGGTGATGAAGCCCCCGAGCGTTGGGCCAACGCTGACGCCGAGCGCCACGATCAACGCGTTCATGCCCAGTACGCGCCCGCGCTCGTTAGCTGGGAACGCGCCTGTCAACATAGCCGCAC
Source organism: Ktedonobacterales bacterium (assembly GCA_035642255.1). Lineage (GTDB taxonomy): Bacteria > Chloroflexota > Ktedonobacteria > Ktedonobacterales > JADMIN01 > JAKAIY01. The sequence continues at coordinate 9,692 of DASQSS010000068.1, forward strand.
TGACCGCGAAGAGCAGCGAGCCGCCGATCGCCTGAAACGCCCGCGCCGCGATCAGAAAACTGAGCGACGGCGCCGCGCCGCAGAGCGCTGAGCCAATCGTGAAGATGGTCAGCCCCGCCGCCCAGATCGCTTTGCGGCCCGTCATGTCGGCTACGCGCCCGATGGTCAGCAGGGTCGCGGCGATGACGACAAGGTATGCGATGACGACCCACTCGACCGCGCCACTCAGTGGGACATGAAAGTATGTCGCGATGGTTGGCAAGCTGATGTTGACGATGGATGAGTCTAGCGTAGACATGAAGACGCCGATGGCGACGATGGCAAAGACAACCCATTTATTCGTGGCAGGCGTTGCGTCGCCGCCTGCGCCTGTCCGCGCGCTGGGAGTCGCGCCAGGGGTCGCGCCGGACTGGTCGCGTCGCGCATCGGCTGGGCTGGGAGAGACGGATCGCGTCATATGATCTGGCTCCATCCTCTCATAAGGCGCGCCGCTATTTTGTGGCGGCGAAATGGTACTCATTGCTCATACGATAGCCTATGAGGCCGCGCCCATGCTATACTTGCTCTCGCGAAAGCGGACATCCAATGTTCGCATCAGGCGCCGGTTGCGTTGCCTCGCCCCAGTCTCAAGACGCTTCCCCAAGCGGCGCCATCTGCGCCTGGCGAATCGCGATCCAGGCTGCTTTTCCGGAATGCGATGTGAATCCCATACGCTATAATGATGCGTGAAGGAGGCGAGTGCGATGTCCAGCCGTCGTTTTGATCGAGATACCTGGGAAGATCAGGCTGGCGACGCCGCCGACTACGGCGACTACGAGCAGTATAACGACGAGTACGCGGGCGAGGCCGACTACGGCGCTGACACCTACGAGGGCGACGACGAGCGCGGATTGATGCTGCAGACAGAGCAATCTCTGGTTGGCGTCTCATCGACAGTGACACATCATGGTGCGCCTTTACTATCCTACACTCGCACGATGAACCGCTTCTATACGAATCGTCGGCAACGATTGAGCCTGGGACGCTACGCCTGTGAAGTCTGCGGTGAGCGCATCCGCCTCTGGGCGTGGGAGACGCCGAATGGCAATCGCACGCATGATGGCTGCTACGAGCGCCTCGCGTGGACGTGGACGAATCTCTACGCCCAGCAGCAGCATCTGGCGTCACGCGGACAGTTCGAGTAGCGTTGTCGCCTTCGTTGTCCCATTTTCTATCCGCCGCCCGCGCGAGCGCCCTTGAGACGTCTCGCGCGGGCGGAGCTATGTCACACCCGTCACGTAGGCGTCAATCACCCGCGAGGTGTTTGCTGGCTATGCCACAGCGGCGTGACGTGGTACAATAGCGTGGATTCGCCTGCACTGGTCGGTTCTCGACTGTACCTACATCATCAGACATCATCAGACAATTGCGAGGCCCTACGGCATGTTCAATAAAGTGCTCATCGCCAATCGCGGCGAGATTGCGTTGCGCGTCATCCGCGCCTGCCGCGAGCTAGATGTCAAAGCGGTTATCGCCTATTCGGAGGCTGACCGCGACTCCCTTCCCGTTCGCATGGCGGATGAGCGCATCTGTATTGGCCCTGGCCCCAGCAGCAAGAGTTACCTGCACATTCCTAACATCATCAGCGCCGCGCTGCTGACGGGCTGCGAGGCGATTCATCCCGGCTACGGATTCCTCTCGGAGAACCCCAGCTTCGCGGAGATCTGCGAGGATGTCGGTGTCGTCTTCATCGGCCCTCCGCCCTCGGCGATGGTGCAGATGGGCGATAAGGTGCAGGCGCGCATTGCGATGGAGCGCGCTGGGCTTCCGATGCTGCCCGGCACGGATGTCTTGCGCTCGCTGGGCGAGGGCGAAGAGGCTTCGGCGCGCATCGGCTTCCCGCTGATGCTCAAAGCGGCGGCTGGCGGGGGTGGCCGCGGCATTCGGCTCGTGCGCAAGCCTGAGGAATTCGCCCACGTCTTCACCACGGCGCAGAGCGAGGTGCGCGAGGCATTCCAGGACGACGGCCTCTACGTCGAGAAGTATCTCGGACGCGCGCGGCATGTCGAAGTGCAGGTCTTTTGCGATAACTACGGTAACGGCGTCTATCTGGGTGAGCGCAACTGCTCAACCCAGCGCCGCCACCAGAAGTTGGTCGAGGAGTCGCCCAGCCCGTTGCTGCCGGACGCGTTGCGGCGCGAGATGGGCGAGCGCTCGGTGCAGGCGGCTCTGGCGATTGGCTATCGCGGCGCGGGGACGATGGAATACCTTGTGGACGAGGACAACCACTTCTACTTCATGGAGATGAACACGCGCCTGCAAGTCGAACATCCTGTGACGGAGCTGGTCACCGGTCTTGATCTCGTGCGGGAGCAGCTTCGTGTCGCATCGGGCGAGCCGCTCAGCGTCACGCAGGACGACATTCGCCCGAATGGCCACGCTATCGAGTTCCGCATTACCGCCGAAGACCCCGCCTATGACTTCCGTCCACAGACCGGCGTGATCGAAGAATATCTGCCGCCGAGCGGGCCAGGAGTGCGGGTGGACTCGCATCTGTTCCGTGGGTACGAGGTGCCGCCGCACTATGACTCGCTGCTCTCGAAGCTCATCGTCTGGGCGCCGACGCGAGACGAAGCGATCGCGCGGGGCAGACGCGCTCTCGAAGAATACGTGCTCGAAGGCCTGCCGACGACGATTCCATTCCACCTGAGCCTGCTGACGAACGAGACATTTCAGCGCGGTGAGGTGTACACTAACTTCTTGGCGGAGCATAGCGAAGAGTTCGCGCTCAAGCGCTAGCGTCACAATCTGAAGGGGAGACCAGAGGGGAAACCATGAGCAGCCGTGTTGTCGTTACAGGCATCGGAATAGTGTGCGCTGTCGGAAACGATACCGCGACGGCATGGCGCGCCATGTGCGAGGGCAAGTCGGGCGGCCAGACTGTCACCAGCTTTGACACCACCCCATTCAGCACGAAGTTCGCCGCTGAGGTCAACGGTTTCGACGCCGCACAGTATATGGACCGCAAAGAGGTCAGGCGCAACGACCGCTTCGTGCACTACGCGATGGGCGCCGCGCGCCAGGCCCTCGACGATTCTGGCTTCGAGATCACCGAAGAGAACGCCGAAGATGTCGGCGTCATCATCGGCTCTGGTGTTGGCGGCCTGAATACCTGCCACGACCAGTTCAAGGTGTTGTTCGAGCGTGGGCCAGAACGCATCAGCCCCTTCTTCATCACGATGTTCATCACCGATATCGCGGCGGGATTCGTCTCGCTCTCCATCGGCGCGCGCGGACCCAACTTCGCGACGGTCTCCGCGTGCGCTACCGGCTCCAATGCGATAGGTGAGGCGGCGGAGATGATTCGGTGGGGCGACGCGGTGGCGATGCTGGCGGGCGGCGCTGAAGCGGGTGTCACGCAGATGGCGCTGGCCTCGTTCGGCAACATGAAGGCGCTTTCCCGCCGCAACGATGATCCGGAACACGCCAGCCGTCCGTTCGATAAGGAGCGCGATGGCTTCGTGGTCGGTGATGGCGCCGGCGTGCTGCTGCTCGAAGACGAGGAGCATGCTCGCAAGCGTGGGGCGCGCATCTACGCTGAGCTCGTGGGCTATGGCAGCACGGCTGACGCCTACCACATCACCGAGCCAGCTCCCCAGGGCGCCGGGCTTGCCCGCGCAATGGGCCGCGCGCTCAAGAAGGCTGAGTTGTCGCCCGATTCGGTGCAGTATGTCAACGCGCACGGCACCGCAACGTACCTGAACGATCTGAACGAGACGCAGGCGATCAAGTCAGTCTTTGGCGACCATGCGAAGCGGCTGGCAGTCAGCTCTACGAAGTCCATGATTGGTCATACGCTTGGCGCCGCGGGCGGCATCGAGGCGGGTGTCTCGGCGCTGACGCTCTATCACGGGGTCATTACGCCGACCATCAACTACACCACGCCGGACCCAGAGCTCGACCTCGACTTCACGCCGAATGAGGCGCGCGAGGCGCGCGTGGATGTGGCGGTTTCGAATTCGATGGGCTTCGGCGGCCACAACGCCGTACTCGTCCTGCGCCGATACAACGGCTAGCGATAGTCGAGACAACGGCGGGGCAACGACTGGGCGCCGACGCATAACGACAGATAGCGCGGGTTTGCGCGGTGAGCGCGCATGGGAGCGCTTCAGGGCATAAGGGCATAGAGGATAGAGGAGGCGACATACGGAACGGCAATCGCTGGTAAGCCGGGTCAAGGCGCTTGCGGAGGCGCTGGAGGGCAGCGACGTCAGTGAGCTGGACCTCACCGAGAACGGCTTGCGCATCCTCATTCGACGGCAGACTGATACCGTCATGCTGATGTCGCCTCCCGCAAGCCCATCGCGCGCGCGCTCCAACGGAGCCGGACGCAAGCGGGCGCAGTCGAAGCGCCAGGAATCCGCTGCGCCCGCCGCGGAGCCAGGGATTGCGGTGGTTTCGCCATTGACGGGAATGTTCTACGCCTCGCCTTCACCTAGCTCCGCGTCATTTGTCGAGGTGGGGCAGCCGGTGCAGGCCGGGCAAGTCGTCTGCATCGTCGAGGCGATGAAAGTCTTTAATGAGATCAGGTCGGAAGTGAGCGGCACCGTCATCGCCATTGTCCCCAAGAACGGCCAGCTCGTGCAGAAAGGCGAAGCGCTGATTCGTGTCCAGGCGTCCTGACCCGATCACCACTGAGCCGCAGGCTGATCCTCCCACTGGCGCGCCGCAGACAGGGAACGCCGCGCCCGCGAGGCTGCCGACATGGCTGTCGCCCTGGTTGACGCAGCGGCGCATCGCCTGGACGCTCGTCTGGCTCATGGCGCTGGCCTTCGCTCTGTTGGTGGGTTACCATGCGCTCTATCGCCACTGGGAATTTCACACCGATGCCTTTGACCTTGGCAACATGGATCAGGCGGTGTGGAACACGCTGCATGGCCACCCCTTCCGCTTCACCAATCGCGGGAACGACGACTTTGGGCTCCCGACGCGGCTGAGCATCCATGTTGAGCCGATCATCCTGCCGCTCTCGCTGCTCTACCTCATCCATGCGGGCCCGGCCACGTTGCTGGTGACGCAGACGCTGGCGTTGGCGTTGGGCGTTTTCCCGCTCTTCGCGCTTAGCCTGCGTCGACTGCCACGACTACCCTTTGTCGGCGTCGGGCTGGTCTTCGCCTACCTCCTCAGCCCGTTCACGATCAGCGAGGCGCTTTGGGATTTTCATCCGGTCACGCTGGCGACACCATTGCTGCTTACGGCGCTCTGGGCGCTGGACGCGCGGCGGTATCGCTGGTTTCTGGCGGCCGCCATCCTCGCCATCGCGACAAAGGAAGATGTTGGCCTGTCCGTCGCTGTCGTCGCGCTGCTGCTGGCAGTGGCGCGGCCAGAGAAGCGACGCTTCGGGATTCTATTCGCACTCGGCTCGCTGCTATGGGTCATTGTCTGCTTCAAGGTGATTCTGCCGCACTACAATGTCGGCGTGCCGGGCGGCAACAATTACTGGTATCGTTACAGCTGGCTCGGACGCACCCCAGCGCAGGCTGTTGTCAACGCGCTGACGAAGCCGTGGCTGGTCTGGAGCTATCTGGTCGTGCCGGGACGCATGGGCTATCTCGCGATTATGTTGCGGACTGCGGGCGCGCTGGGCCTGCTTGCGCCCGCGCTCCTGCTGGCGGCGCTGCCTGATATCGCTGTCAATCTGCTGAGCGCGCATTCTGAACAATACAGTGGCTTCTTCCAGTACAACGCGATCATCCTGCCTTACCTCCTGGGCGCCGCGGTCTATGGCGCAGGGGCGCTCGTGCAGGCGCGTCAACGCGCGGTGGCCGGGCCTGACCCTCGTGGCCGCGTGGGCGCCTCCGCCCGCGATGCCTGGGTGTCGCTGCGCGCGATCGGGTCCGATGGCTGGCGCGGGGCGCTGGCCGGGCTGGCGCGTAGTGGCCGATCCATCGGGGCGTTCTGGTTGGCGCTGCTAGAGCGCATCCCAGCGCCTGTGCGCTACCTTCAGCCGCTCCTGGTGGCATGGCTGGTCATCTTCAGCCTGTGGAATATCTCGACGGTAGGACGCATCCCGCCATTTTGGGCGGCGGGAAATCCGCCCTCTCCTGCGCTGGCGGCGCGCATGGCTGCGGTGAACACGCTACTTGCGAAGATCCCGGCTGATGCGTCCGTCTGCGCGACGGATACGCTCGATCCGCACCTCAGTGATCGTTATGCGCTCTATCTCGCTCCAGACCCACAGTGCTATCAGGCTGACTACGTTGCGATGGACCTGCCTCATGCGATCGCCAACGTGCGTGCGGCCGACACGAAGATGCTGCAGCGCATGCAAGCGTCAGGCCGCTATACGGTCGTGGGTCAGACGCACGGCGTCATCGTGCTGCGTCGGAGCGGCCAACCGATTGCGCCATGATGTGAGTCGTGAAACTGCGTCGAGAGGCGAGCATCGCGGTAGGACGGGTTGGAGGGGCGCTGTCTCAGTCGTTGAGCCACCGTGAGCCGCTCTCATCGCGGTTGCGAGCATCCTGTGGCGCGTCGAAGCCATTGCGTGGCCGTGGGGGGCGTGGGGATTGCGGCGACTGTCCAGGGTGACGCCCACTGGAACTGAGCAGGCCGGGCTGGCGATACTGGCCGCTCTGCGCGCTGGCGCCGATGTCGCTGGGGCGGCGCCCATATTGGCTCTGCCCTGCGGCAGGCGTCTTGCCCGTGGCTCCGCGCTCGCCATGGGTCGGGCCAGGGGTCGGCGGTTGATTCACTTCTGGTCGAATCGCGCGATGCTGCGCTGACTCCGGGCGCATAGCTCGGTAGCCACCCGTTTGGCGCATGCCATTGCTCGGAGCGACGCTGGGCGTCTGGCGCGCGCGCTGGCGCTGCGCCTCCAGGAGGTTTGTTGCGAAGGGGTCGGGCGGCGTGGCGCTCTGCGCGCTGGGTCGGATGGCGGCTCCGCCATCGGGGGCTGCGACGCCAGTGAGCGCGCAAAGGTCGGCGATTGCCTCATCTGAGCGGGCAAGAGCGGAGTCGAGCATACCGTTGATCTCGTGCGCCGTCTCCAGATCGGCAAAGAGGGATTCAGTCATCGAGTCGATGTCGTTGAGCCGCGAGCCGATGCGCGACGCGACCACCGCTCCCTCGCGAGCGAGCCGCATCGCGGTGGCGGGGTCTACGGGCGCGCCGGGATGCGAGACTCCCGCCCAGATGTCCGAGGCGGATTCCTGCAGGGCCACGCGATCTGTCGCAAGCGTCGCCATGACGTGTCGCATACGCTGGCGTCCGGTGGTGAGGCGGCGATTGATCCACTCGCGCTGCTCCATCTGCGCCATTGTGGCTGATTGCATTTTGGTCAGCGCCAGCACTGCCGCGCGCGCGCGCTCGTTCTGTTCGAGTGTTTCCGCAGTATTACGACCGCTCAACATCAGCCCAGCGACGACGGTGATCAGCGCGAGCAGCGCGCCAGCCATGGCCAGAATGATGGTGTATTCCAGAGGCGCCTGCCGTAGCGCGCTTGACGGCGACAGCGTGACGACGGCGCCGACACAGGCGCCTGTCCCATCGGTCAATGGCACAGCTCCAGCAAGGTAGCTAACACCCCCAACGGTCAGCGTTCCTGTGGTGGATGTGGTGGAGCGCGTCGGGGTCGAGCAGATGTTGGCGACCATGCCGCCGGTCAGCCGTTCGCCAAGACCAGCGGCGGACGCGCGCGGCTGGCCTGGCGCCAGGCTCGACGCGACAATGACAAACGCATTCTGCTCGCGCTGCGCTACCACTGTGTCCATGCCGACCTGCGCGCGGAGTGATTGCGCCTCGGCGTTGTTGTTGTTTAGCTTGGTCACATTCGCAGGGAGCGCGCTGGCGATCTGGCCGTTCGCGATCTTAAGCGCGCCTGTATTCGCCTGAAGGGCGCCATGCGCCGCCTGAGCCGCGATGCCCACCTGCGCCATGGTGTCGCGCTGCGCCTGCTGGCTCAGGCCGAGATAGGCGAGGCTGGTGAGCGCTAGAACGCTGAGCAGCGGCCCCACAACGAGCAGTGAGATCAGTCGGCCGCGCGAGTGGCTGGACGAACGAGAGGGCTGCCGCGCACGGGCGTCACGGCGTTTGGCAGCGGGCATGGTTGGCTCCTCCGAAGGGATGGGCGACGAGCGTACTGCGGAAGACTGTCCGAAGCAGGTGGAATGTCTTTGTATTGTAGGCGAGTTATGCCAACTGTACACAGGATGGTGGACTATTGGGGCGCCGCGCCGACCAGTCGGAACAGATGTGGGACCACATCCGAGACTAGGAGCAGAGCGCTCAGGAGAGTATAATCAGAGATGGCGCCGTTCGATGAGGAATGACGCCCACTCAGGCGTCCAATGGGGCGCCACGGCTCGATGCCGAGGCAAGTGAGGAGAATTAGTCACCCATGCTAAAAGAGGGCATGCTGTTCCTGGCGAAGCAAGACTCAATTCGCGAGTTCGCGGAGAGTAATCCGCTGGCCCAGCGCGTGGCGCGACGGTTTGTCGCGGGGGAGTCGCTCGACGCAGCGATGCAGGCCACGCACGCGCTCAATAAACGCCACATCAGTGTCTCGGTGGACCACCTCGGCGAGAATACGACAGATGAGCGCGAAGCGAGCGCCGCTGCCAATGACTATGTGGGCATCATCGAGCGCATCCACCAGGAAGGCGCAGACGCGAATATCTCAGTGAAGCTGACGGCGCTCGGACTCGACATCTCCGACCAGATCTGCCGCGACAACCTCACGCGGGTGCTGCGGCGCGCCGGAGAGTACGGCATCTTCGTGCGAGTCGACATGGAGGCGTCAGAGTATACACAGCGCACGGTGGATCTGGTGGCTGAGCTCCATCACACGTTCGATAACGTCGGCACGGTGATGCAGTCTGCGCTCTATCGTACGCCCGACGATGTGGATCGCCTACTGCATGAGCGCGTGCGGATGCGGCTAGTCAAGGGCGCCTATCTGGAGCCATCCACTGTGGCATATGCTCACAAAGCGGATGTGGATAGCGCCTATATGCGGCTGCTCTGGCCGCTGCTGGAGCGTGGCGTCTACCCCGCATTCGCGACACACGATGAGCGCATGATCGACGCGGTCATTCGCATCGCGCGCGAACGCGACATCCCTCGGGCGCGCTTCGAGTTTCAGATGCTCTATGGCATCCGGCGCGACCTGCAGGAGCGACTTGCGGCAGCGGGCTACAACGTGCGTGTCTATCTGCCATATGGGTCGCAGTGGTATCCGTACCTCACGCGACGCATGGCGGAGCGGCCGGCGAACCTGATGTTTGTGCTGGGCAATACTTTCCGAGGCTAGCCTTTCACTACACCTCTATCTGTAAGCTGTCGGCGGCGCTGACGCCCTTCCACGGGTCTGCCCCCGGGCGCCAATGGCGGGCAAGCGGCATAGCTGGTCCTGCGATGTTGCCGGAGGCATATGGCGTATCATACCCTGAAGGTACAGTGTATGTGGAATCAGGTAGCGGTGGAGACGTCGCGCCGCAGCCAGGGATGAGGTGAGTGCGCATGACATCAGCCTCTCAATGGCCATCGCGACCAGGCGGGTCGGACGGAAGTGGGACGCTTCGCGCGGATGACGCCGGCCATGCACAAAGCGCCCCCCAAGTTACCCCGCCTGTGGTTGTCCGAGGGTATGCCGATATACCAGCA
>DASQSS010000069.1:0-34347 GCA_035642255.1 Ktedonobacterales bacterium
CTGGGCGAGCGCGGGTGTGCACATGTCGGTATGGACGGTGATGCCCATTGGGACGCCGGCGCAGCGCGTCTTCGCCAACTCCTCGCAAAAGACAACGGTGTACCAGAAGTCGAGTCCCTGGCCGCCAAACTCCTCCGGATAGGTCAACCCGAGGAATCCAAGCGCGCCCATCTTCCGCAGGATGTCGTGCCCTGGCCACGCGCCCGCTTCCTCCCACGCGTCGACATAGGGATTGAGCTCCTGCTCGACGAATCGGCGCATGCTCTGGCGGAACATCTCGTGCTCTGGAGAAAATCGCATTGGCGCGCTCCTCGTGTACTCTGACAGTCGCCTGGCATTGGAAGGACGGGTAGACGGCGCCCGACTGGCGTGCGCCAGCGCTTGCATTATCGCCTATGCCACGACACGACCGCAGCCGTCTCGCCATATCATTGAGGCGAGTGAACGCTGTATCATATCCGCGCGACATGCGCGCCGTACCTGCGCGGGAGGGCGTGCGGCGGGCAGGCGGCTACGCGAGCGTTCAAGGAGAGCATACAGATGAGTGAGCAAAGCGAGCGACGAGAAATTGTGCGCGCGGATGACGCGACGATTGACGCGACGGATGAGGTCATCGCGACTATCGCGGAATATGCGGTGACACATCAGCAGCCGAGTGATGAGGCGATGGCGACCGCGCATCTCTCGATGCTCGATGCGCTGGGATGTGGTCTGCTCGCGCTACGCTTCCCGGCGTGCGCGCAACTGCTCGGTCCGACCGTACATGGAACCGTCACTCCACACGGCGCGCGCGTACCTGGCTGCTCGTATGTGCTCGATCCCGTGACCGCGGCTTTTGACATCGGCGCGATGAACCGTTGGCTCGACTACAACGATACCTGGCTTGCCGCTGAGTGGGGCCATCCGTCCGATAGCCTGGGCGGGATTCTGGCGCTCGCGGACTACCTCTCGCGTGCGGCGGTCGCGGAAGGGCGCACACCCCTCCTGATGCGCGATGTGCTGGTGGCGATGGTGAAGGCGCATGAGATACAAGGCGTGCTATCGCTGGAGAATAGCTTCAATCGAGCGGGCATGGACCACACGCTGCTGGTGCGCGTGGCTACGGCGGCGGTAGCAACCGATCTGCTTGGCGGCTCGCGGGATGACGCGGTCGCGGCGGTCTCGAACGCCTGGGTGGATGGAGGCCCACTGCGCGTCTATCGTCATGCGCCGAATGCGGGAGCGCGCAAGTCATGGGCGGCGGGCGACGCGACGAGCCGTGGCGTGCGACTGGCGCTTATGGCGCTGGCCGGCGAGCGAGGCTACGCCTCGGCGCTCACCGCCCCTGGCTGGGGCTTCGAGGACGCGCTCTTCCGCTCGCAGCGAATTACGCTGCCGCAGCGCCTCGGCTCATACGTCATGGAGAACGTGCTCTTCAAGGCGCGCTACCCCGCGGAGTTCCATGCGCAGACGGCGGTGGAGTGCGGAGTCGAGCTTCACCCGCGTGTGATCGGTCGGCTCGACGAGATCGAGCGCATCGAGATCACAACTCAGGAGTCGGCCATCCGCATCATCTCGAAGACTGGCCCGCTGCGCAATCCCGCCGACCGTGATCATTGCCTGCAGTACATGACGGCTGTGGCCTTGCTGAAGGGTGATCTGGTCGCCGACGACTACACGGACTCGGCGGCCAGAGATCCCAGGATCGACGCGCTGCGCGAGCGCATGACTGTGACCGAGGATCCCGAGTACAGCCGCGAGTATCTCGATCCTGGCGCGCGCTCGATCGCCAACGCCGTGCAGGTGTTCTTTCACGACTGCACGGCGACGCCACGGGTCGAGGTCCGCTTCCCGATCGGGCATCGCCGCCGCCGTGACGATGTTCGCCCGTACCTGCTCGCCAAGTTCGCGGCGAACATCGCGACGCGGCTGCCGGAGCGCCGCTGCGAGCGGTTGCTCGCGCTCTGGCATGACCCAGAGGCCCTTGCGGCGCTGCCAGCGAATCAGTTCCTGGACGTTCTAGCGCTCTAACGCCGCGCGTTATTTCGCCTGGACCCGCGAGTCTCCAGGAGGCGCGGCCCGCATGCGATCGAGCTCGTGATTGGTGATGCGAAGGAAGTTCTCCATCGTGCCGAAGGTGGTCGTAAAGCCGTGGCCAGCGCCAATCAGCTCTTGGGCCTCGCGGCCGATTTGCGTCAGGGCGAGCTGGTCGATCCCAGTATGCGCGCCACACTGTTCGAACATGTACACGAGGTCTTCGGTGGCGACATTGCCCATGCTCGTTGTATGGACGGGCATCGCAATGCCGCCACCAATGCCGCCGACTGAGCCTTCGAACGATTTGACGCCGACTTCCCACGCGGCGAAGGCATTGGCAAGCGCGAGGCCCGCGAGCGTGTGGAGATGCAGGCCGAGGCGCATCTGGGGGAAGCGCGACTGGATAGCGCGAATGCGGTCGCGCACCAGGGTCGGCCATGCCATGCCGACGCTGTCGGCGACTGACATCTCAGTGACACCAGCGTCGGCGATGCGCTCGACTATGCGCAGGATGTGGTCCTCGGACTGCACCCCCTCGTATGGGCAGACAAAGACGGTGCCCATCCCTACGGCGACCTTGAATCCGCCTGCGACGCCTTCTTTGGCGATCGTGGCGATTTCCTGCAGATTACGCTCAACGGACATGTTTGAATTGAGGCTGCTATAGGTCTCGCTGGCGATGATGAGGCAGACCAGTGTCGGCACGCCAGCCGCCATTGCGCGCTCTGCCCCGCGCACGTTAGGCACCAGCGCCTTGTACTGCGCCTTATGGGGCCGGGCGAGGGCTTCGCGCGCCACCTCGTCGGCATCAGCTAGGCTTGGGATGACGCGCGGGTGGACGAACCCGGTAATCTCGATCTCGGGCACGCCTGCGGCATCGAGGCGCTCGATGATGGCGATCTTCTCGGCGGTCGTTGGCGTTCGCAGGTGCGGCTCATGGAGCAGCGTCTGCAAGCCGTCACGTGGGAACACGTCCACAATGATTACGTCGCGTTGTGTCTCTGCCATGCGCTCCTCCTGACCAGTCCTCCGATGAGACTGGCATCTGTCCTCGGTCATCGGTCATCGGTCGAGGCGCGACCCCCATGCCGCGCCGAACGGGTCAAATCGTCTGCGAGTCCGCCGAAAGACGGGTGGTAGGCGCGTCAGCCTGGTGCGCCTCTGGGCGCCGAGTCTGCGTCCAGAGGAGCGCCGCCGCGACGGCGAGCACCATCGCGAGGGTCAACCATGCCGCCTGGTAGGAGCCAGAGCGCTCGACGATGGCTCCGAATAGCGGGGCGGAAACCGTCGCGCCGCAGAGCACCGCGCTCGTTTCCATGCCCATCGCCGAGCCAGCGTGCGCCGCGGTGACGCGCTCACCTGCCCACGTAAGCGCCAGCGCGTTCCACCCGACGAACGCGGTCCCCAGCGCGAACCAGAGCGGCGCCAGTAGCGCGATTGGCATATGAGGCGGTAGCACAGCGAGAATGACGGCGAGCGCCACCCCGATGAGCGTGACACCCAGCATGACACGCGCGCGCTGGCCACCCATCCGATCCGAGAGATGTCCGAGTACGAGGCGAGCGGCCGCGCCGCCAACCTGCGCGATGGCGAGCAAGACTCCGGCGACAATGAGGGTGACGCCCTCGCTCCGGAGCATCGGGATGGTGTAGGTGATCAGGGTGTATTGTCCCCACGCCAGCAGGAAGCCCACGATGGCAGGGACGAGAATGCGTCGCGCTTCGCCCGGCGCCCGCCGCGCCTCATGGCGACTTGGGCGGGTGGTCTGCGATGGGAGCATAGCGCAAAAGAGCAGACCGCATAGGGCCACGACGACCGCAAACCCCAGATAGATCGGGTGGATGCCGACGCTGTTGGCGATTGTCGGTAGGGTCAGCGATGCCGCGAGGGCTCCCAGTGGCACGCCCATCTGCCGGAAGCCCATCGGCATGCCCCGACGCTCGCGCGGCCACGTCAGCAGCACCGCTTTGGTGCCGGCCAGCGGTACCGTGCCAAGCGCTAGCCCGGCCACGAACAACAGCGCCACTGTGACGCCGAGGCCAGGGCTGGCGGCGATGGCGAGCGCAGCCGCGGAGATGACGATCGTGCCAAAGAATAGCAGCCGTCGCGGTCCCCAGAGATCGACCAGGGGCCCATTGACCAGCCCGGAGAACATGAGCCCGAATGTCATCGTAGCCAGGACCGCGCCCATTTGCGTCAGACTCAGGTGATAGGCCGCGGCGATAAAGACGCCGAGCACGATCGTTCCCTGTTGCATGACGGATGCGCCGAACTGTGAGAGGGTCGCCGCTGACAGCAAGGCGCCTCGGCTGCGTGTGCGGCCCGTGGTGGCGTTCGTGTCAGCCGTGGCTTGCGCGCTCATGACATGCGCGCCCGCTCATCGTGGCGCCTGCGCGTTGCTACCATTCTTGAACTCCGTAGCGGCTCTCCACGGCTTTGACCTCGGGCAGCCCGACAAAGTCTGTGAACTGCTTGAACGACGGCAGTGTTGGCGTCAGGTTGATGGGTGAACCATCGCGCCGAATCATTGCGGCTGCGGCCTGCATCGCCTGAGTCGCGGCCAGCAACAGGCTTATGGGGAAGATGATGAGCTTGAATCCCAGCGAGGTCAGATCATCGATGGCTACCGGAGGAGTCTTGCCGCCCTCCGCCCAGTTGAAGAGCAGCGTGGAGCCTTCGAGGCGCCGCGCCACCTGCTTGATCTCGTCCATGCTCTGCGGCGCCTCGACGAACAGCACATCGGCTCCCGCGTCACGATAACGCTCGGCGCGAGCGATCGCGGCGTCCAGCCCTTCCATCGCGCGCGCGTCAGTGCGGGCGATGATGACGATGCCGTTGTCGCTGCGCGCCTCGGCGGCGGCGCGAATCTTGGCCACCATCTCATCTGCGGGAATGACGCGTTTGCGGTCCATATGGCCGCACTTCTTGGGACTGACCTGGTCCTCGATATGCAGCGCCGCGATTCCGGCGCGCTCATAGTCGCGCACGGTGCGGATGACGTTGAGCGGATTGCCATAGCCGGTGTCCGCGTCCGCGATCAGGGGGACGCTGATGGCCTGGGCCATGCGGCGAGCGTTCTCCATCATTTCGGTTTCAGTGAGCAGACCAACATCAGGTTGGCCGAGCAGCGAGGCCGATGAGCCAAACCCGGTCATGTAGACGGCGTCAAAGCCAGCGGACTCCACGACCCGCGCGCTGAGCGCGTCAAATGCGCCTGGGGCGAGCGTTGGCGCTGGACGAGCGAGCAATTCACGCAGCATCGCCGCACCGTTGAGCGTCGAGTGGTCAGCCAATACTCCCATCGTCGTCTCCTGTTCTAGCCCGTTTGCTCGGATGTGTCCTCGGGTTGTGAGCGCGCAGTGTCGCCGCTCGCCGTCTTGCCTTCGACGTAAGCGACCGCGTATTCCTCGCCGTACTGCAGGTGCGCCCGCATGCGCCTGACGGCCTCGTCAGCGTCATGGGCGCGCAAGGCGTCCAGCACAGCGTCATGCTCATCGATGGAGCGCAGCGAGCGCCCCGGCAGGATCCAGTTGATATCCCAGACGAATTTCTTCCAGAGATGCTGCACGACATCCAGCAAGATGCGGTTATCAGCGGCGCCGTAGATCAGCAGGTGCCACTCCCCGTTCAGGCGATTGAGCGTGTCCGTGTCGCCTGCCGACGCTCGCTCGCGCATGCGCTCGTTCAGCGCCGCGAGGCGACTCAGGGTCGCGTCATCGAGGCGCGGAGTGGCGATGCGAGTCGCTTGAGATTCGAGCTCAGCGCGCATCTGATAGAGGTCGTGGATGTCCTGCGCGGTGTAGCGCGTGACCGAGACGGAATGGTGTGGCTCATGTCGCAGCAATCCCTCCGCCTGAAGCGTCCGGATAGCCTCGCGTACGGGCGTTGGACTCATCCCAAGCATCTGAGCGATGCGTCCAACGGTCAAAGGGGCATCAGGCGCGATGTCTCCCCGAAGGATCGCGCCGCGCAGCGCTTCCACCGCGACAGCGGTTTTGGTCATATGGGTGAGTGTTGGGAGGCGTTGGGCGTCGGACGCGGGCGTCTCGCCGGGAACTGCCGCAGCCAATCCAGGCTCCTCTCCATCGCGCGATGGCGAATGCATACCAACTCTGGCGAATGCTTGACAAGGCGGGGCGGCTGGTGTAACTACTCTACACAATATATTCTATATTTTTTTCGTCGGCAACCTGTATACGCGGGAAGCGAAAGGGGAAATGCTATGGCGACCGAACGGCCGTCAGCGCCGCGCGCGGCTCTCGAAGGGGTGCGCGTGCTAGATATCGCGACGATGGCGGCGGCCCCTTGGGCGGCGGCGTACCTCGCGGAGTTTGGCGCGGATGTGATCAAAGTGGAGGCGCCTGTCGTCGGCGATCACCAGCGCCGCTGGGGCACGCCCAAGAATGGCGAAGGCTTGTCCTGGAAGTCAATGGGGCGAAACAAACGGTCTGTGACGCTCAGTTTGAGCAAGGCCAGAGGCGCGGAAATCTTCAAGCGGCTTGTCGCTGATGTGGATGTAGTGATCGAGAACTTCCGTCCAGGTACCCTGGAGCGCTGGGGAATCGGCTACGAGACGCTGCGTGAAATCAATCCGCGTTTGGTGCTGTTGCGAGTGACAGGCTTTGGCCAGACCGGGCCGTATCGCGAGCGTCCAGGTTTCGGGACGCTGGCCGAGTCGCTGACGGGCTTCGCGTCCCTCAACGGGCATCCCGACGGGCCGCCGACGCTGCCCAATATGCCGCTGGCCGACGGCGTGGCGGGTGTCACGGGCGCGTTCGCGGTGATGCTGGCGCTGTACTGGCGAGATGCCCAGGGAGGCAGCGGACAGATGATCGATCTGTCGCTCTGCGAGCCGTTGCTGCGGCTGATCGAGCCGTCCTTGCTCGACTACGACCAGTTTGGCATCGTGCGCGGACGTATTGGCAATCGCAGCGACCACGTTGCGCCGCGCAACTCGTATCTGTGTGGCGACGGGAAGTGGCTTTCGATCTCGGCCAGCGCGCAGTCGATTTTCGAGCGGCTGATGGACGCTATTGGTCGACCAGAGCTTCGCACTGATCCACGATTCTCGGTCAACTCCGCGCGAGTGGAAAACGTGGACGAGCTTGACGGCATCATTGGCGCGTGGATACTGGCGTATCCACGCGAGGAGGCGCTGCGCCTGCTTGAGGCGGCTCAGGTCGCTGCCGCGCCTGTCCAGGATATTGGAGAGGTCTTCGAGGACCCACAGTTTCTGGCGCGCCAGAGCATAGTTGAGCTGTGCGATCCCACGCTCGGCGCCATCCGCATGGTGAATGTCGCGCCTCGCCTCAGCGAGACTCCGGGCGAAGTTCGTACGACCGGGCCTGCGCTCGGCGCACATAACGCCGAGATCTACGGCCAACTGGGCATCTCCGTGGATGAGCAAGGCGCTCTACGTATGGACGGAGTCATCTAGTCGCCGCCAGCTTTGCAATATTGCTTTGTTGCTTGCGGCCATGCTTTGATTAGTGTAGTGTGGCCTTGTCCACAGATGCCGACATGCGCAGCGATGCGCCATCGGCGCCACATGATGGTATGTGGGAGAACAACTCATGGCGCTACGCTCCCTGCTCTTCGCTCCCGTTACTCACGGTCGACATGTCGAAAAGGCATTGACGGGCGCCGCTGACGGCGTGATCCTCGATCTCGAAGACGCCATCGCCATCGCGGAGAAACCTGCCGCTCGCCTCGCCGCGCGCCAGACGCTCAGCGTCCTGACGTCTCATGGCGGCCCACGGGTCTACGTGCGCGTGAATGGCCTGACAACGCCATTTACCTATGACGATCTGCTCGCAATTGTCGGCGCCGGGCTTGATGGCATCGTGCTCCCGAAAGTGGAGTCAGCGGCGCAGCTTGCGACCGTTGACTGGCTCCTGACCCAGCTAGAGCGCGCCTCGGGGCTGGCGCAGGGCGCGATTGAAGTCATGCCGATCATCGAGACTGCGGCCGGTCTTGCTCGTGTTGGCGAGATCGCCGCCGCAGCGCCGCGAGTGAGACGGCTGAACTTTGGCGCAGGCGACTTCAGCCTGGATACGAACATGACTTGGACGGCCGGCCACGAGGGTATTCTGTGGGCCCGCATTCAGGTCGTTGTAGCCTCACGCGCCGCCGGACTCGAGGCTCCGATCGACACTGTCTACGCGCAGATCACCGACGATGATGGGCTGCGTAGTGAGGCTGACCAGGCGAAGCGGCTCGGCTTCCAGGGCAAAGCATGCATTCATCCGCGTCAGGTCGAGATCGTCAACACGATCTTCTCGCCGAGCGCTGAAGAGCTTGCCCAGGCGCGCGTCATTGTCGAGGCGTTCGCACAGGCAGAGGCGCGCGGCGTCGCTTCGCTGCGGGTGGGTAGCCAGTTCATTGATTATCCTGTAGCTGCGCGCGCTCGGCGGACGCTGGATCTCGCTGAGCAGATCGCTCAAAAGGAGCGCACGACCGCACACTAGTGTTTGACGCTTTCGACGTAGGTAGCGCGCTCGCCACGGACCGTCCGCTGACAGTGGCAACATCGACGCAGGATCACGGCCCATGAGAATCACCAGCGATAGACTGCGAGAACAGATTCTCAGCGCCTCGCGCCAATTTCGCGATGGCGCTCCGTCGTTTGTGCAGTTTGTGCGACGGTCGCTGCTCATGCAGCTGCTGTGTGTCTATCTGGTTTTTGTCTTGATCGTGTTGGCGACGGGCATTGAGGCCGACCGCGTCGGGCAGGGCCAGCTCGTCGCCGAGATTCAGACGACCGATGTGGCGCTTGCCCAGGAAGTCGCCTTCGATACGAACACGCGCCTGTCGAACATCGAACACTCGCTGACTGCGCTCAGCGAGTTGCCAACGATTCGCGATGGCGTGACGGACGACATGTTGGAGGCCTTCTCTGCGTTCAGGGTGTCTCGCAGCGACATCGACCAGGTCTACTGGCTTGATGCCACCGGTGTCATGCGCGCCTCGGAGCCTGTCAACCTGCGAACGCTTGGCGCCAGCTTCTCCACGCAGCCGCTCTTTCAGCGCGCGCTCTCGGCGAACGGCGTTATCGTTCAGGCTGGCATCGTTGATCTGACAACGTTCAACGCTGACATTAATTTCACACTTCCTGTCCGCAATGTGAGCGGGCAGTTACTCGGCGTGCTCGGCGCGGGCGTGCTGCTCGATGGGCTGAATGCGCCCATTCAAGCGGTGATGAATGCGCAGGC
The DNA here is from genome assembly GCA_035642255.1 of Ktedonobacterales bacterium. Taxonomy (GTDB): domain Bacteria; phylum Chloroflexota; class Ktedonobacteria; order Ktedonobacterales; family JADMIN01; genus JAKAIY01. Next base: position 9,228 of record DASQSS010000069.1, read on the forward strand.
GGCGCAGCACGAAACCCTGCGCATCAGCATTCTTGATCATGCGGGCAATCTCATCGCCTCGCCAGATCGTGAGCGTCTCCTTCAGCCGGGAGTGGACCAGTTGCCCGGGGCCGCCGCCGCGCTGCATGGCGCCGTCTCGACCCAGGAAGCGCAAGGTCCACGGGGTCAGCAATGGCTCTATAGCGCGGCGCCGATCAAGTCAGTAGGCTGGGCGGTGGTGGTCCAGCGACCAGCGTCAGACCTGTCGGCGGCGGTCTCAAACTTCCGTGACTGGCTGGGCATCGCGTCGGCGCTTTTCGCGCTTGGCGGGCTGTTGTTCTGGCTGATCCTCGTCTGGCGTGTTGTTCGTCCGCTTCATGACCTGACGAGCGCGAATACAGCGCTGGCTGATATGGCCGCTGGTCCTAACCGGCCGTTCGCGCCGCCGCCACGGGCCGTCTCACTGCGCGCGCTGACCCCACGCGCCGATGAAATTGGGAGCGTGGCGCGCACGCTGGTGCGGCTCCAGCGCGACGTGGCGACGCAGTTGACGGAGCTGCGCACATTGCTCGACACCTCGAACGCGGTTGTGCATTCACTCGATCCACAAGCCGTCAGCAAAGCGATCATTCGTGAAGTGCGGCGGCTCGTTGATGTGCAAGCGGCGGCTGTGCTAGCGCCGGACGACCAGGGTAAGCTGCGTACGCTCGTCAGCGAAGGATGCGAGCCGGAGAGTCTGGCGGCTCCTTTCACATTGGCGGGCGAAGGGGCGAATCTCGCCCTTCGCGCGCTGCGTGACGGTGAGCCAATCCAGATGATCGCCGACGGGAACCCAGCGTTCCCCGTGCGCTCGTATGCGCAGGGGTTCCGCTGCGTGCTAGCGTTGCCGATCGTGACGGAGCGTGTTGGCGCCGTCGTGCTTGAGGCGCAGCGGACGCAGCCAACGCCATTCAATGAGACGGAGGTCAATCTGCTGATGACCTTTGCGAACTACGCGACGCTGGCCTGGGAGCATGCGGTCCTCTATGAACGCAGCGATGAGCGCCTGCGTGAGATCGCCGAAGAGAACGCCAAACTCTATCAGCAGGCGAACGCCGAACGACAGACCCTCTCCGCCATCATGAGCAGCATGACAGATGGACTGCTGCTCGCCAGTGTCGATGGCTCACTGCTCTATGTCAATCCTGGGATGCTGGCGCTCGTAGGTATGTCAGAGGAAGAGGCGCAGACATCCAATGTCGCATCCGTTCATGCGGCGTTGGCGGCGACCGCCGAGCGGCCTGAGCGCTATCGACGCGAACTGGCGCGCGCTGAGGCCGGAGATGCGCAGCAGTGGCTACTCGAGACAAAACAGGACCACGGAGGGCGGGCCTACACAGTGCGTAGCTTCGACGTGCGTGATGAAGCGGGAAACGCGCTTGGACAGGGACTGCTCGCCCGTGATGTCACACGTGAGCGCGACGTGGATGAGTTCAAGAGCGCGCTCCTGGCGGCGGTTGGCCACGAACTGCGCACGCCGCTCGCGGCCATCAAGGGGCATGCCTCCACCTTGCTGCAGGATGACGTCACCTGGGCGCTGGATGACCAGCGACATTTCCTGCAGACCATCAGCTCAGAAGCGGATCGATTGGCGCAAATGGTGACGAATCTGCTCGATCTCTCGCGTCTGGAGGCCGGTCTTCTCCTGATTCACCGCGCTCCTTGCTTTCCGGCCGATCTGATTCATGAGGCGGCGCGGCGCATCGCTCCGGCGGACAGCGAGATTGCGATCGACGTTCCCGATGACTTGCCACTCGTGGATGTTGACGCGCCACGTATCGAGGTCGTGCTGCGTAATCTGCTCAATAACGCGCTTGCGTACGGAGATGGTGGAGTGCGCATCGCGGCCCGGCGGGACGGAGACTTCGTGCGAGTCGCGGTGATCGATGGTGGCCCGGGCATCGCCGATGACGACCTTCCCTACATTTTTGAGCGATTCTATCGCGCCAGTCATGGGCAGCGCCGCAGCAGTAACGGCTCGGGCCTTGGGCTGGCGATCTGCAAAGCGTTTGTCGAGGCGCACGGTGGCCGCATCTGGGCCGAAACACGCGCCTCGGGAGCCGCCATCAAGTTCACACTTCCGCTCGCGCGTCCGGGTGGCCCGAGCTTCACCTCTGCGCCGAGCGAGCCGTCTGGCGGCTGGGTTCGCGTCCATCGCTAGCTTCAGCGGGTATTCAGCGGCTATCGTTATCGAGGTTTCGCCACAACGCCTGTGGCGAGGAGGGTTCTATGGGAGCGCCCGGTGGACAGCGCATCCTCGTGGCTGAGGATGAGACCGCGCTGCGCGACTTCGTGAGCCGTAACCTGCGCGCTCGTGGGTATACCGTCAGTGAGGCCGGAAATGGTCTGGAAGCGCTTGCCCTCTGGGAGCGCGAGAACCCGCACCTGGTCGTGCTCGACATCATGATGCCACGCATGGATGGCCTCGAAGTCTGCCGGCGTATTCGCGAGCGGTCCAATGCGCCAATCATCGCGTTGACCGCTCTGGACGCTGAGGCCGACAAAGTCGCCGCGCTCGATCTCGGCGCTGACGACTACCTGACGAAGCCGTTCGGCGTCGAGGAGCTGCTCGCGCGGGTGCGCGCGGCGATGCGTCGCGCGCAGTGGCAGGGCGGTATGTCAGAGCCAGGCGCGCAATGGTTTGGCTCGCTGATGATCGACCTCGAGGGACGAGTGGTGCGGCGCGACGACACAGAAGTTCGGTTGACGCCGACCGAGTTTTCACTGCTGGAGCAGCTCGTGACACATGCTGGCAAGGTGCTGACGCATCGGCAACTGCTGCAGCGGGTGTGGGGTCCAGAGTACGGCGACGAAGCGGAGTATCTGCGCGTGTACGTTCAACGATTGCGTCGCAAGATCGAGCCTGAGCCGACAAATCCGCGCTTCGTGCTCACGGAGCCTGGCGTCGGGTATCGATTCGCGTCCGCCTGAGCGGGACGAGCGATGAGAGAGCAACTCTACCTGAGCGTTCGTGAGCGAGTATGGCGCAGGTGACACGGGAGGCGCAGTCAATGACGCATGCGACTGACCAGCGGCTCGGCTGGCGACAGGTGTTCGCGTGGCTGGCGTTCATGACGCTGGCGATGAGCCTGCCACTAGCCGCATGCGCGCCTGTGACTCCCAGTCCGTCGTTCGCTGGCACGATCACCTTTGGCGCCACAGTGCCAATCACCGGGCCAGATGTGGAGGAGGGACGCTACGCGCTCGATGGCTACCTGCTCTACATCAATTCCGTCAATCAGCAGGGCGGCATCCAGATTGGCGGCAAACGATACCGCGTGGCCCTCGACTATTATGATGACCAGTCGAATCCGACGATGACGGCGCAGCTGTATGTAAAGCTTATTACGCGCGACAACGTCAACTTTCTGCTTGGTCCCTATAGCTCGCTCCTGACGGCCGCGGCGGCTCCTGTCGCCGAGCGCTATGGCGTGCCGATCGTGGCGGCTCATGGGTCTGCGGACAGCATCTACTCCACGAATGACAAGTTCGTCTTTAGCATCATCTCTCCCGCCACAGACTACCTGCGCGGCGTTATCGCCATCGTCGCCCAGAAAGACTCGTCCGCACTGAAGGTGGCGCTGCTCGGCGCCGAGGAGCCATTTTCGCATGAGGTGCTGGCGGGCGCTGCGGACTACGCGCAACAGCGCGGTATGCGGGTTGTTTTCCAACAATACTATCCGCTAAACGCGTCAGACATGAGCGCGCAGCTAGAGGCGATGAAGCAGACCCATCCTGATCTGGTGCTCGTATCTGGCCACTTGCAGGACACGATTCTCTTCGCGCGGCAAGCGCACGCGATCTGCTTGTCGCCCAAGGCGGTTGGTGTCACTGTGGGGCCAGCCATGTCCGAGTTTCGCGCGAACCTGGGCGCGCAGGGCAACTATGTCTTCGGTGCGACGCAGTGGACGAGCGCGCTCAACTATCATGGTGACGATCAGTGGGGGACGCCGCAAACCTATAGTGACGCGTTCCTGAAGGCATTCCCGACGTATACGGCGGTTCCCTATCAAGCCGCGGATTCGACGGCGGGGCTGATCGCCTACCAGCAGGCGCTCCAGCAGGCGGGATCACTCGACCCGGTCGAGGTGGCTCAGGCGCTTGCTCATGTGGACGTCATGACGTTTTATGGGCGCATCAAGTTCGACAATCGCGGTGTCAACGTCTACAAGCCGATGGCGGTAACCCAGCTACAGCCCGACGGAGGCGACTACACCGTATTCCCGCTCGACGTGGCGCAACGTCCGGCGCTGTATCCAATGCCCGCCTGCATGGGCTCATAGGCTCCGCTGCCGAGCGGAGCGGAGCGGAGCACGTTGCCACGCTGCCACGCTGCGCTTGTCTCTCAGGACTTAGCCTCACCTGACGCATAGCCGTTTATACAATATCTATGCGAAGAGGCGTGTGTGAGCCTTCTTGTTTACACCGCGTTTATGTTTTCTAGCTTACACTTCTCCCCAACAACGCCGAGGCGACCTGACCCCTCGGAGTGTTCTATCCGCTCTCTGCCGCTGGAGGCTGAGAGATGATTGCGGGACCCGAATCGCTCCGTCCTGCGTCTCGGCATAGCCGCCGACTTTCGCTCGTTTTTGCCCCTTCCAACCGCACGGGCGTGTCCGCGGCTGGCCCCACGTATGATGGATGTCGTATTCCACCGCGTTGTAACGGCGGGGAGCGACCATGCTGATCTACCTCCACGCGCTTGGGTTCGGGCTGGTGACGGCTTCTATCCTTTCGCTGGCCTCCGTCGGGTTGACGCTGCAGTTTGGCGTCACCAACTATGTCAATTTCGCCTATGGCGAATTGCTCACCTTTGGAGCCTACTTCGCGTGGCTGGCCAATTCACATTATGGCTGGAACATCTGGCTCGCGCTGTTGGTGGGCGCCATCCTGACGGGCATCCTGGCGGTGATCCTGAACCTGATCGTGTTGCAGCCATTTACCAAGCGTCAGTTCCCAGTGCTGTTCATGCTGGTGGTGACCTTCGGGCTGTCGTTGATCCTTTCGAATGTCCTGTTAGCGATATACGGCGCTGACTTCCAGCGATACACCGTGCGGGAGGCCACGCAGTACTCGATCGGACCCTTCCTGCTGACGAATCAGCAGCTCATCATCATCGGCATCGCCATCGCTGCGATGGCGGGTGTCCATGTGCTGTTGAACTACACGAAGATTGGCAAGGCGATGCGCGCCATGTCAGACAACCCCACGCTGGCGCGCAACTGCGGCATTGACACCGAGCTGGTGACAAATTTTACCTGGCTCCTCAGCGGCTTTCTGGCCGGGTTGGCGGGCGTGGTCCTCGCGCTCAATATCTCGTCCTTTCAGCCGGCGTTTGGCGGCGATTTCCTGTTCGTCATCTTCGCGGCAGTGATTCTGGGTGGCATCGGGCGGCCCTACGGCGCAATGGCCGGCGCGCTGGTCATCGGCATCGTCACCGAAGTTGCGGCGGTTCCCCTGAGTTCTGACTTCAAGAACGACGCGGCATTCGCTATTCTCGTGCTGGTGCTGCTCTTCCGTCCGCAGGGCATCTTTGCCTCAGAAGGGAAGGCGTAACCTGATGAACCCGATCGTCTTCTATCTCACAACCTTGCTGGTGTTCTTCTTCATCAACAACATCCTCACCTGGGGATTGAACATCCAGTTCGGCTACACGGGCATCCTGAACTTCGCCTTCATCGCGTTCATGGCGGTGGGCGCATACGTCACCGGTGTGTTCAGCCTGCCCAAAGCGAACGGCATTAGCGGCCAGACCTATGTGCTGGGGCTTTCGTGGCCTTTCCCGCTCACGCTGCTGATGGGCGGCCTCGCATCCGCGGCCTTCGGGCTCGTGGTCGGCCTGATCGCTCTCAAGCGCCTGCGCAGCGACTACATGGCGATCGTGACAGTCGCAGTCGGCGTCATTACGTATGATTTCATCGGCAATACGACGGGCCTCTTCAACGGCTGGGACGGGCTGGGCAGCGTTCCCTCGCCGCTTGAGTTCAGGTTCAACATCGATTACTCGACGTATCAGTGGGTCTTCGTGCTGCTGTCGGGCGTCGTCATGGTCATCATGTTCTGGCTCGCCCAGCGCATCCAGAACTCCCCGTATGGTCGCACCTTGCGCTCAATCCGCGAAGACATGGACGTATCCGAGTCGTTCGGCAAAAACACGTTCAAGTACCGCATGAGCGCGATGGTGATTGGCTGCTTCTACGCCGGAATTGCTGGCGGGCTGCTCATCGAGTACATCACCGCGATCAATCCCAGCGGCTGGACGACGGGCGAGACCTTCGTCATCTGGACCGCGCTGCTGATCGGTGGCACTGGCAATAACTGGGGGGCCGCGCTTGGCGCTCTGCTGGTGCCTGTGCTCTTCCAGGAGGTCACGCGCTTCCTGCCGCAGGTGTCGAGCAACCCTGATCTGATCCCGGCGCTGCGCAACATCATCGTCGGTACGATGCTGATCGTCGTGCTCTGGTTCCGGCCTCAGGGGATCATTCCAGAGAAGAAGGCGCGATTCTTCGACATACCGCTCGGCCGCCGGGGTCCGGATGCGTCTGTGGCTAAGGAGGACGTCAATGTCGCTGCCGGCTGACATACTTCGCGTCGAGAGCATCACTCACGCGTTTGGCGGTGTGAAGGCGATTGACGACTGCAGTTTCAGCGTGCCGAAGGGCCAGATTACCGCGTTGATTGGGCCGAACGGCGCTGGCAAGAGCACGCTCGTGAATGTCGTCTCGGGCTTCTACATACCACAGCACGGTCGCGTGGTCTTCGATGGCGAGGATATCACCCGCTGGGCGCCGTACAAGCGGGGCGCGCATGGGCTGATTCGCACCTTCCAGATCTCGCGAGGCTATGGCGGCATGACGGTCCTGGAAAACATGATGGTGCCGCCACATGGGCAAGCGGGTGAGCAACTGCTCAACGCGATCTTTCGACCGGGTCTCGTTCGGGCGCAGGAGCAGGTGAATCTCGCCAAAGCGCTGGAACTGCTCAACACCTTTGGCCTGTATGACAAGCGTGACGAATACGCGGCCAACCTGAGCGGCGGCCAGAAGCGCTTGCTGGAGATGTCGCGGGCGCTCATGGCCGATCCGAAGCTCTTGCTGCTCGATGAGCCGATGGCGGGTGTCAATCCGGCGCTCGCCGATCAGCTGGCGCAGCACATCGTCGAGCTGCGCAAGACGGGCGTCACCTTCCTGCTGATCGAGCACAATCTGGGCATCGTCGATCAGATCTGCGATCACGTCATCGTGATGGCGAATGGACGCGCCCTGACCACCGGAACGATGGCGCAGGTCCGCGCCAATCAAGAGGTGATCTCCGCGTATCTGGGAGGGTAACATGGCGGACGTCTTACAGGTCACTGGCCTGACCGGCGGCTACGGAAAATCCGCCATTGTGCAAGAGGCGGAGCTCCGGGCGGAGGCTGGCAAAATCGTGGCGATCGTCGGTCCGAACGGGGCTGGCAAGTCGACATTCCTCAAGATCATTGCTGGCGTGTTGACCACGACTGCGGGATCGGTCACCGTCAACGGGCACAGTCTGACCGGTCTGCCCGCAAACAAGGTTGCGCGTATGGGGCTGGCGTACGTGCCACAGGAGAGCAATGTCTTTCCGACCCTCAATATTCGCGAAAACCTGGAGATGGGCGGGTTCATCCTCAAGGGTGACCTCAGCGGCCGTATTGACCATATCTACGAGATATTTCCCGATCTCAAGACGGCGGAACACAAGAAGGCCGGCTCACTGAGTGGTGGTCAGCGCAACATGCTCGCGATGGCTCGTGCGCTCATGCTCGAGCCGGCGGTGTTGCTGTTGGATGAGCCAACTGCCGGACTGTCGCCTATCTACACCGATGTCGTGTGGCAGAAGGCGCATGCGATCGCCGATACCGGGACAGCAGTTGTCGTGGTCGAGCAGAATGTCGAGCGCGCGATCAGCAACTCCGACTGGGTCAATGTGCTGGTCGGCGGTCGCAACCGTGTCGAGGGCACGGCGGAGCATATGCGTTCACTCGACCTGCCGTCGATATTTCTTGGCAAGTCAGAGAAAGGAGAAACCCCGGCGGACAACTCCAGCGCCGCCCAGGTGTAGAAGCTCGCATGTAGCGAGCGATGGGCGCCATGGGCGCGCACGTCGGTCAGGCATGGCAAGTCGCCACGGCGTGATCGACGTCACGACGCCTCTCCCTCCGCGCGAAGCTAGCCGACGCGCTGTGTTCGCGGGCCAATGTCGGCCCCTCCGCGTCGCACTCGTTGAATGTACCGGGAGGACGATTCATGCGCAAAAAGATCGCAGGGCTTCTGTCTGTGGTCGCGACTGTCTCGCTCCTGCTGAGCGCCTGCGGGACCTCAGCTGGGGCGGATACCGGACCGATCACCGTTGGAGAGCTTTTCCCCATGACGGGGCGTGAGCCTTTCGTCGGTCAGTGGTTCCTGCACGGTGCGAAAGTAGGCATCGCCGACATCAATGCCAATGGTGGCTGCAACGGTCATCAGATCAACGCGAAACTGGCCGATACCGGTGGTGACGCCGTGGATGCCGTGACAGCCCTCAAGCAGCTCCAGCTCTCGAATCCGGCATTCATTCTCGGCCCATCATCCCTGGAGATCGAGGGTGTCATCAACACGTTCGATCCGAATCACCTGCCTGACTTTGTTGAGGGCGGCACGACGCAGCTCGACCACATGACCAACAAATACGTCTATCGCACGACGCCTTCTGACTCCACACTGGCCATTGGCATGGCCTACTACGCGATTCAGAAGGGCTACAAGAACGTCGGCGTGTTCTTCGAGTCCACTTCGAACGCCGCGGGCGTCGTTGATCCTTTGGTCAAGTCGTACACGAATCATGGTGGCACGATCACGGACAAGGAATTGGTGACACCGCACCAAAGCTCATACCGCTCTGAGGTCGAGAAGCTTTTCGCTGGCAACCCGCAGGCGATCTTCATGCAGACCGACCCGCAGACGGCGAGCACGTTCTTCAGTGATGTGCAGCAGCTCGGCCATATGAACGTCCCGTTCATCCTGACTGACGCTGGCGCGGACGTGAACATGGCGAAGGCGATGGGCCTGGCGAACGCGACCAAGCTCATGACTGGCATGAACGGGTCGCCGCCAGCTGGCCCGGCGTGGCAGTACTACGTTCAGCAGTACCAGAAGGTCTGGGGAACCAGCCAGCCGGTAACGCTGTCGCAGAACACGTATGACTCGGTAGTGATCGCCTGCCTGGCCATGACAGCCGCCAAGTCTTCCGACCCGACAGTCTGGATCAACTACGTAGACAAGGTCGCTAAGGGGAATGGTGAGGTCGTCACGAACTATAAGGACGGCGTCGCCGCGCTCAAGGCGGGCAAGCAGATCAACTATAACGGCGCGTCTGGCCTGGACGACTACAACCAGTATCACAATGTAGCTGGCGCGTGGGATGTTGTGCAGTGGGATCCCACCGGCACGACGATGAATACCGTCGCTACCGTCTCGGAGCAGCAGATTGCTTCCTGGTCCGTGTAGGACGCTCATGGTTTCCAGTCTCACAGTGGGCGCGTCGCTCCATGTGTGAGACTGGCGACTCCAGCCGAGCCGCTCGTCGGCTCACGCGCTGGCGACTCCGCGCGGCTCGCCGTGGGGATGATCGCCAGCGCGCTGTTTCACTCGGCGAATGCGCTCGCCGACGTGCGGATGGTTTTGCATACGAGAGGCGAATAGCAATGGCAGCTTCTGACGACCACGCTACGACCAGCAGCCACGCGGCTCCAGACAACGCGCTGGCGATGTATCGCAGCTCCGGGCCACTCGCGGGGGTGCGTGTGCTGGAACTGGGATCTTTCGTTGCAGCGCCCGCGACAACGCGTACACTGGCCGACTTTGGCGCCGATGTCATCAAGGTCGAGCAGCCGGGCAGTGGCGACGAGCTTCGTCAGTGGGGCGAGATGGTCGAGACCCGGACGGGTGAAGTGTCCGCCTGGTGGCTGACGCTTGGGCGCAACAAGCGTCTGGTTTCACTGAATTTGCGAGACCCCAAAGGGCAGGAGCTTGCGCTCAGGCTGGTCCGTGAGTCGCAGATCGTCGTCGAAAACTTCCGACCGGGCAGACTGGATGCCTGGAACCTCTCCTATGATCGCATGCGGAATGTCAACCCCGCGGTGGTGCTCGTGCGCATCTCGGGCTATGGGCAAACAGGACCCGGTCATGACCGTGCCGGCTACGGCAATGTGAGCGAGTCGATGGGAGGTTTGCGCTACGTCACAGGCTTCCCTGATCGTCCACCCGTGCGTGTAGGCGTGAGCCTGGGTGACATGCTCGCGGCGCAGCAGGCGGCGCTTGGCGCTGTGATGGCGCTGCGTGTCGCGGAGAAGACGGGCCACGGTCAGATCGTGGATGTGGCGATCACCGAGTCAGTGTTCGCCATGACCGAAGGCATGGTAACTGAATACGCCCACAAAGGCATCGTGCGCGAGCGTTCGGGCAACAAGCTGCTGCGCGCAGCTCCTTCAAACGTCTATCGCACGAGAGACGAGAAGTGGATCGCTATCGGAGGCAACGGAGAAAACGTCTTTCGCCGCTTCACCAGCGCAATGGGGCAGCCGGAGCTTGCGAGCGACGAGCGATTCCGTGACAACCGCGCCCGCGTGGCGAACCACGATGCGCTCGACCAGATCATCGAGGCGTGGACATCGGATCATTCGCTCGCCGAGGCGCAGGCCGCGCTGGATGCGGCTGGCGTGCCAGCGGGTCCGGTTATGAGCATAGCCGATATCGTCAACGACACGCAGTTTCAAGCGCGCGGCATGATCGCACACATCGCCGATGATCGCTTCCCCCAGGGCGAGGTCGTTATGCCAGGCATCGTACCGACGCTAACAGAGACACCGGGCGTTGTACGGCACGCGGGCGGCGAACCGGCCCAGCACAACAATGAGATCTACCGCGATCTCCTCGGACTCGATGCCGAGGAGATCAAATCGCTCGCCGATGAAGGTGTCATCTCGCCTCCTCCCGACGAACACTGAACTACACGTCCGCCTATCTTCCGATTAATCCGACGCGCGCATGTCGCAGTTGTCCGTGTTTTTCCTATAGCCATAGACTACGGACAATGGAGGCGGAAACGGAAAGCCAAACAAGACGGGAGACAAGCCCGAAGCCGCAGCCCGTGTCTCGCCGAGGCTACTCTTCCGCCTCGCGAGCATCTGGGACGGTGAGTGTCGCGCCTGCGGCGTCTGTTTGGTCGGGGGCTTGCAGGAGCGCCATCTGAAGCTGTTTGACCTGGCGCATGTCAATCTCAAGGTTTCCGACACGCTGCGCAAGATAGCTGAGGAATTTGACGAGTTGATCGTCGCTGAGTGACGCGGGGTTCACGCCATCGGCGCCCGGGCCAACCGCCATCGCGCTAGCTGGTGATGAGGCGATCTCCCCGAAGAGCAACTGGTCGGCGAGGCGCGTCAGCTCCCACTGGAAGGCGAGGAAGCGCTCGCGGATCTCGGGACGCATACGTGAGACGTCAACGCCATTGATCCAGCGGCCGATGCCGAGACGTTCCAGACACACCATCCGCTGGCGACCGCCAGACGTTTCGACCGGAAACGAGCGCGTGAGCTCGCGCAGAATAGGGTCACGCTGCACACGCGCCCGCTGCGCGCGGTCGTTGACATCGCCCAGGAAGACGAAGCTGAGGACTTTGAGCGGAAAGTAGACACCGTCAGGCGCGATGAGCGCCACGACCTCGACATTCCCCCACTGCGGGAGCCGTCGCGTCACCTGTCGAACAGCAGGCACAGGAGAATTCGTCATCGCTGAACGCTCGCCCTCTGTGGTGGCGTGAAGGGTGGTTCATGATGGACCCCCCTTCACGCATCTGGCTCAGTGGTCGCAGGCGCTTCGAGTCGCGCCGTTCGCTTCCACTAGTGTACCGCATCGGACGGCTGTTTGACGTGGGTATTTGTCGGGCAAAGCTGATAAAGAGTTATGCGGTCAGCCAGTCACGACAATAACCCCATGCATGAATGGGTGGAACGAGCAGTGATAAGCGTACGTTCCCGGCTTACTGAACACAAAGGAGAAGCTGCCCCCACCTGTCGCGATCGTGCTGGAGTCCCAGGTGACGCCACTGCCCGTGTCACTCGTGGAGGTGTGAGGCGCGCTCGAGTTGTTGACCCACATGACTGTGTCGCCAACCTTGACCGTGACGGACGCCGGCTGGAAGCTGTAATTGCCTGACGCGCCGATGATCTTTACGGTGGTGGCGTTCGCGGCGCTCGTGGTCGAAGTAGCGGCTGGCACAGACGTTGCCGTAGGCGCCGCGCCGCTCGTTCCTCCACCCGTTCCTCCGCTGGCAGCCCCACTTGTGGCGCCACAGCCCGCCAGGAACGCGAGCGCAAGCAATGAGACATACAGCGGGCCGCGAGACGGCGCGCGCCACATACGGGTACACTTGCGTATCATAGTGTGTATCATTCCGCTATGCTCCTGATCGCTCATCGAACGTGTGCTGATTGCCTGTCCGGACTATCATCATGCTGTACGTGGACGGGTTACAAGAACGGACGCGAGCGACTGGGGACTGATGCGATGGCGTCCAGTAAGTGAGTGAGCGAGCGGTTGAGGCGGCTGAGATGGCATCTGATCGAGGCGCTTTCCTCCAGGAGGAGCGCGACAACACGGACGACTGGACACGCGACTGGGGGCGGCTGCTGCGCACCGCTCGCCAGGTGGCGGGCCTGAGCCTAACTGATCTCAGCGTGCGCACAGGCCTCTCGAAGGGCTATCTCTCGAAGCTGGAGTCTGGGCAGGATGGAGCGCGCAATCCCTCGCGCGCGACACTCGTCGCATTGGCGCGTGCGCTGCCCAGCTTTCGCCCCCTCGCGTACCAGTTGGAGCCCGCTGAGATGGGAGGGCCACCGTCCCTGGCGTTCGCCGAGCAAGCGCCACGTCCGCCGCAGCTCTTGATTGGCGCGGAGTCGGAGAACGACGTTGAGCCGATTCAGCTCGGTTGGCGCGAAATGGAGCTACTCGTAGCGCTGCTCGCGCTGGAGCGCTCGGCCATTCCGGCGCCGCTGTCCGCGATAATCATCGCTCGCGCTGTTGACCGGAGCGCGGACAGCGTCATTCCTGCGCTAGAGCGTCTGACCCGCAGTGGCGTGCTGCGCTGCTATCCACCAACACGACCCGGCGGCGCGCCGACCTATGGACGCGGCACAGCGTTTGATACGCGGGTCGGGCTCTCCCGGCTGGGTGACGCGTTGGTGCTCGCCGCGGCGCTGCTCGCTCAGTCGCCTTCACTGCCGAGACGCCGCAATGACGACGGCTCGTGGTAAGTCACTCCCAGCCCTGGCATCGCGCCGCCTCGCGCCCTACAATCAGCATGCGCGCTGGACTGTTGGCTTGCGTGTTCGGGCAGCGCGGCTTGCGTTGATCACCACGCCCATCCAACGCCCACATGTCTGCCCGAGTATGACTGCGAGTATGACTGGAAGTAGGCGCGTCATGGAACCCAGGTCGACATCACGCTCGATGGCGCGCGAAGCGCTAGGCCCTGCCATGATCGCCGCGTCGCTCGCGGTGGTGGTTGCGCTCGCAGTGCGTTACATATTCGCCCTGCCAACACCCGCCGAGCTCTACGCGGATCAGGCGACGACACGCATCCCGCTGCCACTCTTCGAGGCGATGCTGACGACGTTTGGCTCCGGCGCGAAACACCTCTATCTGATCAGCGCGCTCGTCATCGAAGCGGGACTCATGGCGTTGGCAGGCGTCCTGTATGTCATCGCGCGGTCCAGGCTGCTCACTCTGAGGGAGCGTAGCCGTGAGGAACGCCCGACGGCTGGGACACGAATGGAAGCGCTAGCGTACGTTGAGGCGCCTCTCATCATGGTAACGCTCTGGCTCCTCTCAGCGGGACTACTCGCGCCAGCGCTGGGTGGCGGATTCTTCGGAGCCGGACTGGCTGGCGGCGCGAGCATGACGCTGCTCACTCAGCTCGCGCCTGACGCTGTCTTCGCCTTGTCGCTCATCTGGCAGTCACGCGCTTCCCTGCGTACACGCACGGCGACCGGCGCCGATGTTCCGGCCGTTCCTCGCCGCATGCTGCTGCAACAGGCGACCCTGGCCGCCGTGACACTGGGCGGAGGCATTGCGCTATGGCAGGCGCTCACATCCGGGCTTGGCGCGCTCCTGGGGACAACTCCCGCACAGTCATCTGCTCCCGGCGTCGCGCTCTCTGATCAGCCGACGCAGATCACGCCACCGCCCGTGCCAACCTACACCGCGTTCGCGCCCGTCCAGGGGCAGACGCCAGAGGTGACATCGGCCGATAGCTTCTATTATGTCTCGAAGAATTTAGCCAGCGATCCGGCCGTAGACGGCGCAAGCTGGCGACTTGCGATTAGCGGGCTGGTCGACGCGCCCTATACGCTCACGTATGATCAGTTGCGCGCGCTGCCGCAGATCACGCAGTATCACACGCTGGAGTGCATCAGCAACGAGGTGGGCGGTGAGCTGATGAGCACTGGCTACTTCACGGGCGTTCGTCTGGCTGACGTCCTCAATCTCGCGCACATACAGTCGAGCGCGACCGAAATGATCTTCAAGGCCGCGGATGGCTACAGCGACAGTCTGCATCTCTCACAGGCGCTCGATCAGCGATCGTTGATCGTGTATCTGCTCAATGGGCGGCCATTGCCAACCGCGCACGGCTTCCCTGCGCGTCTGTTGATTCCAGGGCTCTATGGGATGAAGAATGGCAAGTGGCTGACCGAGCTGTCACTTGCGTCAGGCCCATACGCCGGGTACTGGGAGCAGCGCGGCTGGACGCCCGAGGCAGTGGTGAAGCTGACCTCGCGCATCGACACGCCACATGATGGTGATCTGCTCGTCGCCCGACCCACGCCTATCGCCGGAGTCGCATACGGTGGCGAGAAGGGAATCGCGCGCGTGGATGTCAGCGTGAATGGGGGTAAAACGTGGGAGCCAGCCGAGATGCGACGGCCACTCGGCGCGCTGACATGGACGCTCTGGGAGTATCCGTGGACGCCAGCTTCAGGCTCGCATACTCTCATCGTGCGCGCCATCGATCTTAACGGAGCCGTGCAGTCCTATTATCCCGCGTCTCCGCTACCTGATGGAGCGGCTGGTTATCACGCTATCGGTGTGACCGTGCGTTGAAGCCCGCAGCGCTGTGATAGCGCGACTGTCCGTACAGTGGTCATTCCGGCATGCCGCTTGCGGCTCTGTAGTGCGCCTCGAGTTCTGTGCGCTGTCTGGGTTCCCTCCGCACCCGCAGAGACCTCGTTGGATGCTTCGACAGAGGACGAGCCAATGACCCGGCTCGTCCTCTGTGTGTCCTCTGTGTGTCCGCTGTGTATCATCTGCGTAGCCGGGCGCATGACCCCGCCAATCCAGGATGGCGAGCTAGTCAGACGAGCTAGTCACACGCCGCGCTCGCCCTCATCATGGGGCGCTGCGTCAGGGTTGGTCGCATGCGGACGGATGGCGAAACGTCGGCGTTGGTCGCGCGACTCGATGTGCGCAAGATAGCGCTGGGTCGTGCGGATGTCGAAATGCCCGAGCCAGCCGCGCACATGCTCGACCGACGCGGGCGGACGCTCGCTCGTTTCGTCACCCAGCAGCAGGGCGATCGCGGCGCTGTGCCGCAACGTATGAGGCGAGATGCGGCGCGCCTCCGCCGCCTGCGCGGGGTCATCGCTATCCGCGCGGCGTTGGGCAAGCCACTGCGCTTCGACCCGATGGATGACGCCGCGGATTTGCTCCGGGCGCAGGCGTCGGTACCGTCGCTCAGGCTCGCCAGATGGAACCGCGACAGCGCGCCGCGCGGATATTCCTGTTTCCTCCATTCGCGCTGACCGTCCACGCGCGAGCGCCAGGAAGAGCGGTGACGCGCGATGCTCAGGATTCTCCCAGGCGCGGCCCGTCGCGCGAATATACGCCAGCAGCGTCGCCACCAGCTCTGGCGCGAGTGGAAGGGCGCGGCCACCGCGCTGACCCTTTGTTTTCTCGTCCGGCAGCGAGAGCCACCATTCTGTTTGACCGCGCCGCCGCTCGGTGACGAGGTCGCCCACGTCGAGCAACGAGAGCTCGATTGCGCGCAGACCAGTGGCCAGGGCTAGCGAGATCAGCGCGTGGTCACGCTGGGCGGTGCGAGCGCCTGTACGACCGTCAGGTGAATGAGTCATCGTTGCGCCTTCGTATTCGGTGCGCTCCAGTGTGGACGAGTCTGCCTGGGTCGAAGCGGCTTCGCTCAGACTGACTTGACGGGCTTGCTCGCGCTCCGCGCGCGTCATGCCCCAAGGGCCACGCGCATGCCGCGCCGCCGGTGTCGCTGGCGTAATCGTTGGAGAGGTTGAAGTGATCGCTGGCGCTGCGACACCTGGGATGGCTGTGACGTCGTCCACGGACGCTGATGGAATCGATGGGACAGATGAGACCTGTCCGGCGTGTAGCGCGGCGTCGAGAAACTCGCCCCACTCATCCTCAGAGAGAATCTGATAGGGGCGACGCCGCTCATTACGCAGGCGGCGCAGCGCTGATCGGACTCGCTCGGTGGAAAGCGGTGCGAGCTGGTCCTGCTGGTCCTGGTCGATGACGAAGCACAGAAACTGTCGCAGGGCCGTGAGCCGAATGTTGACGGTGGCAGGTGAGAGCGGACCCACACGTAGCGAGGCGGGCGTGACGCGCGGACCGTCGGCGTCCGCGCTTGTCTGTCCGCTTGTCTGTCCGCTTGTCTGTCCGCTCGTCATGCCGGGCAGCGTATGCGTCGCCCAGGAACCCGGTTGTCCCGCTCTCAAACGGCCAGAGGACGTGGCGGCGCGGCGGGGCATACTGCGCCGCCGACGGTCCGCGCGAAGAGCGAGCGCGCCCCGATAGGCCAGCAACAGATCATACGAGAGTTCTGTAAGGTTCTGGGGAACGCCCGGCGTCTCGAAGAAATAGTGGACCGCCTTCGCGTATTCATCTTGCGTGCGACCGGGATTCAATGTCATCAGCCAGCGATTGAGCGCGGGCCGCCATGTGCGACCATGTGGCGCGAAGGTTGTAGACTCTTCCCGCTCCGCATCGTCGCTCTGAGTCGCCCCGAGATAGAGCTCTGGAAGGGGCGAGGCAGCCTCAGAGGGCTCAGAGGGCTGGGAGGGTGAATCGCCCGCATCGGCTATGTCATCGCTCATATGCCGCGCCTGTCGCTCGGAAGGCGCGGATGTCGATGCGCCCACGCCTCGTTACGTTGATCGGTTACCAACATTGTGGGCGCCGCCTGGTCGAGAGGTCAAGGGGATGGTGACGGCTATCAACGATAGTCGCGATGGCGGGCTAGAGCGACTGCTCGATAGCATCGACCATCTCGGTCAATTGCTGGCGCGTGAAGGGCTTCGCAAGCTGCCCTGCGGTCGGCGGAACATCGGGCTGTGACATGCGCACAGTCGAAGACATCAGCACGAACCGATGCCCAATCGTATGGAGATGAGGGTCGCGCTCGATTTCGTTGACGACGGCGATGCCATCCATGAGCGGCATGACGATGTCGAGCAGCACAATGTGCGGCTCGGTCGCGGCTCGCAGACGTTGGAGCGCTTCTCGCCCGTCAGCGGCGGCCGACACGCGATAGCCTTTGCTGACGAGCACCGACACGATCATCTCACGAATAGGGGCGCTGTCATCTACGGCCAGGATGGGCGCAGATCCTGTTGGCATCTTGTATGACCCTCGGCGACTTGCCGCTCTCTCTCGCAACGCATCCGTCACGCTGATGACGCTCCACCCAGACCGGCGCGCCAACCGCCGTCGAGCGCCGCCCATAGGAGCCAGTGATAACGCTCTATATGATGAAGACGAGGCGCGCCTCGAAATAGCTTCCGCCCACTATATTATTGCTACCGCTCCACGCTCAAGACCGTTCGCTGAGCGTTCGCTGAGCGTTCGCTCGGCGTTCGATCGGCGTCGACGTTCAACTGCGTGCGGCGCGGGTGCTCCCTCCCTGCTTCGCCTCAAGATAGCGCGCCAGGATGAAGATCAGATCGGACAGGCGATTGAGATAGCGCAGCGCGTGGCTTTCGCCCAGCGCGCCCTCATGTGTCAGGCGCGCGGTCATGCGCTCAGCCCGCCGGATGACCGTGCGAGCCAGGTCGAGGGCGGCTCCGTCCGGACTGTCGCCAGGGATGATGAACTTGTTTGGGATGGTGACCTCCGCCTTGAGTTCATTCTCAGCGTCTTCGAGCCAGCGTATGCGCTCATCAGAGATGCGTACGCCGACCGCATCGCGATTCTCTGGCGGTGTGGCCAGTTCGGCCATCAGCGTGTAGAGGTCCTGCTGCGCCTGAAGGATGATCTCCTTGGCTTTCGGGTCAGTGGTCAGCGCGCGGGCGAGTCCCAATGCGGACGTCGCCTCATCGACCGTCCCAAAAGTCTCCGGGCGTGGGTCATACTTCGGGACGCGCTGCTCACCGAGCAGGCTCGTGTATCCCGTGTCGCCGCCACCAGTCGTCACTTTTGCCATGAGCCGACCCTCTCGCTTTCTTGTCCTCGTCTGATTCAGGATCCTGGTCACGCTTCAACGCTTAACCGACAGATACGGCGCTGGCAGGCGTTGCGCTCATCACCTCAGGTATGCCCAGTATAGCGTAAAAGGAATGTATCGCGTCGTGTGGCATTCATGCGCGAAATCAGTCGCAAGGCGTCGCTAGCGCACGCATGGTGATATTCTGCTGGAGCGAAGACTGAGCGCGCTATCACGTCTCATCACGCCTCACCACGTCTCACGGACGTATTCAGGATGGAGCAGTCTGCATGTACGAGCCTTCTCCCGCAAACAAATTCACCTTCGGACTGTGGACGGTTGGCAACATTGGGCGCGACCCATTTGGCGAGCCGGTGCGGCCCACGCTCTCTCCCGTGGAGATCGTACATCTGCTGGCGGAGGTCGGCGCCTGGGGCGTCAACTTCCACGACAACGATCTCGTACCCATTGACGCCACGCCCGCTGAGCGTGAGCGTATCGTGCGCGACTTTCGCGCCGCGCTCGACGCTACCGGACTCGTCGTGCCGATGGCGACGACAAACCTGTTTACCGATCCGGCGTTCAAGGATGGCGCGTTCACGTCGAACGACGCGCGCGTGCGAGCCTATGCGCTGCAAAAGACAATGCGCGCGATTGACTTGGGTGTGGAGCTAGGCGCGAAGACCTATGTGTTCTGGGGTGGTCGTGAGGGCGTCGAGACGGACGCCGCCAAGTCGCCCGCCGACAGCCTCAAGCGTTTCCGCGACGCGCTCAACTACCTCTCAGAGTACACGCGCGACCAACGGTACGATCTGCGGTTCGCGCTTGAACCCAAGCCGAACGAGCCGCGCGGTGACATCTATTTCGCCACAGTCGGCGCGATGCTCGGCTTCATCAATACGCTCGATCATCCGGAGATGGTGGGCGTCAACCCAGAGATGGCGCATGAGCACATGGCTGGGCTCAACTTCCTTCACGCGGTCGCGCAGGCATGGGATGCGGGCAAGCTGTTCCACATTGACCTGAACGATCAGGTCATCGGGCGCTACGATCAGGATTTGCGCTTTGGCTCCCACAATATCAAGAGCGCATTCTTCCTGGTCAAGTTTCTGGAGGATGTCGGCTACGATGGGAGTCGCCACTTCGACGCGCATGCCTATCGCACCGAGGACATCGAAGGCGTGAAGGACTTCGCGCGTGGCTGCATGCGCAACTACCTCATCTTGAAGGAGAAGGCGGCGCGGTTCAACGCCGATCCAGAGATTCAGGCGCTGCTCTCCGACCTCAACGCGGCTGACCCGTCAGCCGCAGCGTACCTGGAGTCGTACACGCCCGAGCGCGCGGCGGCGCTCAAAGACGCCACCTTCGATCGCCGCACGCTCGGCGCGCGAGGCTACGGCTATGAGCGCCTCGATCAGCTGACGATTGAAGTGCTGCTTGGCGTGCGCTAGGCGCCGATAAGGGAGGGAAGGCGTACGGTGGAGGATGCCACATATGTCCTGGGGCTGGATGTCTCGACGACTGGTGTGAAGGCGTTGCTTGTGGATGCGCAGGGACAAGTGGCGGCAAGTGTGACGCGGCCACACGCCTCCTTCGCGCCGCATCCACAGTGGTCGGAGCAGCGACCGCAGGACTGGGAAGTGGGCGCAATCGGCGCGATTCGTGGCGCGTTGGAGGCCAGGGGCATCACTGGCGAGCGCGTCGTGGCGGTCGGGCTGACGGGCCAGATGCATGGCATGGTCGCACTGGATGAACGTGGAGATGTCGTTCGGCCAGCTATCCTCTGGAACGACCAGCGCACCGGCGCCGAGTGCGATGAGATTCGCGCGCGCGTCGGACGCCAGCGACTGATCGCACTCAGTGGGAACGACGCGCTGACGGGCTTCACGGCGCCAAAGATCCTCTGGACGCGGCGCCATGAGCCTGAGGCCTACGCGCGCATCCGCCACATTCTGCTGCCAAAGGACTACTTGCGCTTTCGGCTGACCGGCGACTATGCCATGGATAAGGCCGATGGCTCCGGCACGCTGCTCTTCGACCTGGCGCGGCGCGATTGGTCGTCAGAGCTTCTCGACACCCTCGACATCCCTGCCGCATGGCTGCCCCCAACGTTCGAGGGACCCGAGCCTACCGGAACGATCAGCCGCGTGGCGGCGGCGGCCACGGGTCTGCGCGCCGGAACGCCAGTGGTGGCCGGGGGTGGAGATCAGGCGGCGCAGGCGGTCGGCGTCGGAGCTGTCGCGCCAGGTGTGCTCGCGCTGACGCTGGGAACGTCTGGCGTGCTCTTCGCCACGACAGATTCGCCCGTCATCGAGCCAGAAGGGCGGCTGCACGCCTTCTGTCACGCGGTTCCCGACCGCTGGCATCTGATGGGTGTGATGCTGAGCGCAGCGGGCAGCTTCCAATGGCTGCGAGATACCCTCGCCCCCCAGGCCAGCTTCGACGAACTCGTCGCGGAGGCCGCGACGGCGCCTGTCGGCAGCGAGGGACTGCTCTTCCTGCCATACCTGACGGGCGAGCGCACGCCGTATCCCGACCCTCAAGCGCGCGGCGCATGGATTGGCCTGACAGCGCGCCATACTCGCGCCCACCTGATCCGCTCAACACTCGAAGGAGTAGCGTTTGGTCTCCGCGACATGCTGGCGCTGATGCGCGCCTCGGGACTCGATGTCCCAAATACGGCGCGCGTGTCAGGCGGCGGAGCGCAGAGCGCGTTATGGCGCCAGATCGTCGCCAGCGCGCTTCACATCGAACTCGAGATCCCGCGAACGACGGAAGGCGCCGCATATGGGGCCGCGCTGCTGGCGGGTGTTGGGGCTGGCGTCTGGCCCGATGTCGCCGCCGCGACCAGCGGGTTACTGATCGGCGAGCGGACCGCGCCCAAAGCGGCGGATAGCGCACGTTATGACACGCTCTACGAGGAGTATCACGCGCTCTACGCTACACTCGCGCCGACGATGCACGCGCTCAGCGCATTCTCAGCATGAGCGCGGTTGCGAGCGTCCTGTCACGCAGGCGATGAGCCCGCGCGCGGAGGGAGGGCTGGATGAGAGCGGACGACCTGGTTCAGAGACGCGATGAGGTAGCGGGCAAGCTGGAGCAGCTCCGACGTCTGCTGTGGCGCCGTGGGCTTGATGCGATCCACCTCACGACCATTGCGAATACCGCATGGCTCACAGCGGGCGCTTCGACGTATGTAGATGAGTCTACCGACGCAGCCGCCTGCTCGTTGCTGGTGACGCGTGACGCGGCGCGGGTCCTGACAGATCCGATCGAGGAGCCACGTCTGCGCGCGGAAGAGCGGTTGAATGAGCTCGGTCTCACGCTGGTTGTCGAGCCGTGGTATGCGCGCGGTCACGCGTTGCGTCTGCTCACCGCTGGGCTGCGTCTGGGTGGCGACACGGCCAGCGCGCATGGACGGACGGGCGTAGATGTCAGCGCTGACCTCGTGGCCCTGCGCTCGGTACTGACCGAGGGCGAACAGGCGCGCATGCGAGAAGGCGCGCGCCGCGCGGCCGCCACGATGTGGGAGGCGACACACGCGCTCTCTCCGCAGATGCCAGAACACGTCGCCGCGGCGCTTCTGGCGGCCGGGAGCCGGCGACGCGGCGGCGCAGCGACTGTAACACTCGTCGCCAGCGATGAGCGTATCGCGCAGTTTCGACACCCCCTGCCAACCGATAAGCTGATTGAACGCCACGCCATGCTCGTGCTCTGCTTTCGCTATCAGGGGCTGATCACTGCGCTGACCCGCACGGTCTATTTTGGCGAAGCTCCTGACGCGCTCACACAGCTGACGGCAGCCGTAGCGCGGGTGGATGCGCAGGTGATCGCGGCGACTCGTCCGGGACGCACGCTTGGCGACATGTACAATGTGCTGTCTCAGGCCTACGCGCGCGAGGGCCAGTCCGAGGCGATCGAGCAGCACCATCAGGGAGGAACGATCGCCTATCGAGGCCGCGAGACGTTTGCGAGGCCTGGCTTGCTCACGCGGATTGAGCTAGGGCAAGCGTTCGCTTGGAATCCATCGCTGCGTGGCGCAAAGTCGGAAGACACGATGCTGCTCACAGCGAGTGGACCTGAGATTCTCACAGCTGTAGATGATTGGCCCATGCTTGCCGTCGAGACAGAGGGCGGCATGATGGCCCGACCCGGCATTCTCCAAATATCACCTACCTGAGAGCGCCTGTCTGATCTGTAGTTGTCTACATGCCTACCACAGCCAGAGGCCCGGACCGAGGGCGCGTCTGTTCTCGCGCCAATACTCCCGCACATGGATTGTGCACTATATACTACGAAACACTCGCGCAATTCTGTCAGCTTACACATTGTGTAGTTGGCGTTCCCTTGGCTACACTGTCCGACATATAGATGCGTGAACCCTGACGCTGTCACTGCTACGCGGCATCTCCTCCCAATGACGGGACCCCCTCAACGCAGCGGCATCCTTCGCGGCTCATCTGAGCCTTTCCTCACATATTGTGCGGAGTATCCAGGCGGCACGCTTGAACATCGAAAGGAAGCCTCTCGGCAGTCGTTTCACCACGCTCACATCGCGATCGGAAGCGACCCCCCACAGCCCTGCCATCATGTTCCAGCGTGACCTGGTGTGTTCAGGCGCGCGTTCAGTTGGAAGGATGACGTCCATGTCATTGACAGTGCTCCAAGCAGCTCGTGTTCGCTTCATGACAAACCTACGCAATCCTGACGTGCGGCGCCAGGTGGGCAGTCTGATGCTGGGCAAGCTACTCGGCCTTGCTATCGTGCTTAACCTCATCTGGTTCTTCCTGCCGCATATTGCGCATGCCGCGCCCGTTGGCGCGCCAGTAGCAGCGGCCTCAGTCATCAATGCGGTCAACACCGTCTGGACGCTCATCGCCGCGTTCCTCGTCTTCTGCATGCAGGTTGGCTTCGTCATGCTGGAGGCCGGATTCGCCCGTTCGCGTGAATCGGTCAATATCCTCGTCGAAGGCATCGTGGATACGTGCATCTGCGGCATCCTGTTCTGGGCATGGGGATTCGCCTTCATGTTCGAGTCCGGGACGCCTCTGATTGGCACGCATGGTTTCTTCCTGCAGGGGCTTCCCGCTCTCTATGGATCGACCGGTATCCCGCTGTTAGCGTATTGGGTCTTCCAGTTCGCCTTTGCTGATACCGCTTCCACCATCACCTCTGGCGCGATGATAGGACGCTGCGGATTCTGGGGCGACATCATCTACAGCATTGGGGTCACAGGCTTCATCTACCCTATCATCGGTCATTGGTCATGGGGGCCAGATGGCTGGCTCGCCACGCTCGGCTTCAAGGATTTCGCGGGCTCCACAGTCGTCCATACCATCGGGGGCGTGATTTCACTCGCGGGCGCGCTGGCGCTAGGTCCGCGCCTGGGTCGCATCTTCAAGCGCGATGGCGGTGGTCCTCCCCCTCCACACGATCTCGTCATTGGCGCGGTTGGCGGCCTGATCCTCTGGTTTGGCTGGTATGGCTTCAATCCTGGCAGCACACTCTCCGCGCTCGACATCGAGGGTATCGGACGCGTCTCCTTCAACACGACACTTGCCGCGTGCTCGGCGGGCCTAACGGCGCTGTTCATCTCCTACATACGCTCAAAGAAGTGGGATCTCGGACTCGTAGTGAATGGATTCCTTGGGGGATTGGTCGCAATCACGTGCCCCTGCTACTGGGTTGATCCTGTCGGCGCGTTCTTCATCGGCATCGTCGCAGCGTTCGTCGTCGTATTTGGCCTGGATCTGCTTGAATATGCGCGCGTAGACGATCCGATAGGCGCTGTGCCTGTGCATATGTTCGCTGGCATCTGGGGAACCCTATCGCTTGGCCTCTTCGCGGCAGGCAAGTACGGTCTGCCTACCGCGACGGGAGTCGATACCACCGCAGTGGTCAGAGGCGTGTTCTACGGCGGCGGCCTTGGCCAACTTGATACGCAGCTGCTTGGATCCGGCGCGACGACGATTGCGACCCTGGCGGTGTCTCTCGCCATGATGTTCGCCCTGCGGCGCGCTGGCGTCCTGCGCGTGTCGCAGACGGGCGAGCGGGAAGGGCTGGACCTTCACGAGCATGGCGCTATCGCATACCCCGAGTATGTGTTGCGATCGAGCGCGAGCGCCTTGGCCACCATTCCGTATCACATGGCCAGCGGGAATGGCGCGTCAAACCTTGCGACGCATGACCTATCCAGCTCGTCAGTGATGGCGACAACGGAGACGCCAGACTGAGCGGAAGCTCCGCACAAGCGACAGCGCGATGGCGTGATGGCATAACATGAGCGAGAGCGGAACGAGGGTGTTGTATCCCGCTCTCGCCTGTTTCCGTTCCTTGCGCTGGGCTGGAATGAACTTGTAGCAGCGGTATCTGAGCGCCGCACATGGCGCAGAACCAGCTCGTCGCCCCCGCCGTCCGGCGCGCGTAGGGCGGGCGGCTAGTTGGGCCCATTCTGATGAGAATCCGGGGCGCCGGGCACGGAAAAGTTCGGCCACGCCTCGAACGCTTCAGCAGACAACGCGCGTGCGCCCGCGATGAAGAGGTCGATTGCCGCCGTATTGCGCTCGGGCGGCGGCAAGGGATCGCCGCGATGATACAGGCC
>DASQSS010000070.1:0-2225 GCA_035642255.1 Ktedonobacterales bacterium
TGAGGTCACTGGACGCGCATGCGCCCTCCCTCTGGCGAGCGATCTCACCAGATGAATGGTGAGCCGTTCACGCTTCGACATACACAGAGTATAGGACGAGGCAGCGGACCAGCCGCCACATGCGTCCTCGCCATCCCACGCCGAAGCGCGCGATGGGAATGAATCTGAATCCTACGCTGAACCTACGCTGAACCTACGCTGAATCCCAAGCTAGCGCGTCGCACGAGTCAGACGCGCGGCTACATCTTTTCGACCTGCAAGAAGTCGAGCTGCACAGGCGTCTCGCGGCCGAAGAAGGAGACCAGCACGGTTACCTTCTGCTTCTCGTTATCCACCTCGCTCACCGTGCCGATGAACTCAGCGAACGGACCACCGATGACCTTGACGCTCTGGCCCGCCACATAGGTGATCTTCGGCTTGGCCTTCGTCGGCTCCTCACCCTTCAGTGGCGCCCGCAGTATGTACTGCAGGTCGGATTCGGAGAGTGGGGCTGGCTCATTCTGGCCGCCTACAAAGCCCGTCACGCCCGGCGTGCCACGCACGGCATGCCAGGAGTCGGGGCTGAGCACCATGTCCACCAGCACATAGCCAGGGTAGACCTTGCGCGCCACCGTGCGGCGCTGCCCATTCTTGACCTCGACCTCGTTCTCCATCGGCACGACGACCTGATAGATGAAGTCTTTCAGGTTCATCGAGACGATGCGCGCCTCCAGATGCGTCTTGACCTTGTTCTCGTAGCCGGAATAGGTGTGGATCGCATACCAGTGGCGATTGGGATTGACAGGCTCGTCGGGCGTCTGCTCGGCGGTCTGGGCCTCGATGTCACTGGCCTCGGGCGACGGCTGCGTCTGTGACGCAGAGGCCTCCAGGTCCTGATCTTGTGGCTCCACGGTGTGATCCTCTCACCTGCCCGCGTCGATCACAGAGCGACCAGACGGCAGACGTGGGAAAGCGTCGCTCAGTCATCTCGTCGGCTCGATACTCCTCATGGAGCGAGCGACGGGATGCGCTGGCGACGCGCGACAGAGACAAAACAGCCGACGTGACTGCGCGTGCGCAGACACGCCGGACCAGCGAGACGACGGAGACAGCCCGCCGTGCGGCGTCTTACTTGCCGAGGCCGAGGCCCACCACATACGACAGCAGGTGGCCCAGACCGTAATCGGAGAGCGCCAGCAAGCCGGACATGATCGCAGAGACGACAATCGTGATGATCGTCATGTTCCATGCGTCACGGCGCGTAGGCCAGGTCACCTTGCGCAGCTCGATGTACGCTTCCGTGAGCCCGCGTGTCAGCGGATTCTTCAGCAGCGCATCGGGCGCCTGGACGCCAGCGTTAGCTCGTCGAACGACCTCGCGCTCCTCATCCACAGGCCCCACAGGCGCGACAGCCAGCTCCTCATCAGCGTCGGCTGTGTTGGCGTCGAGGTCGTCATCGAGATGCTCGTCGTTCACCGACTCCGTATCCTCCACCGCTGTTGGCTGACGAACGGCGTCGCTCGTTCGCGCGGCGGAGTTTTTCTCCCTGTCGATCGTCTTTGCCAAGGTGAGCGCTCCTCTGCGTGAAGGGTCGTGGATTCGGGTATGGCGCCGCCCAAAATCAGCGCCCCGCGCGTCACGCGCTACGTCGTCCGCTACTTCGTCTCGCGATGCAGGCGATGCTCACGGCAGCGCGGGCAATACTTGCGAAACTCCATCCGATCCGGATCGTTACGCTTGTTCTTCTCGGTGATATAGTTGCGCTCTCTGCACTCGACGCAGGCGAGCGTCACCAGAATGCGGTTTTCTTTGCTTTTTGCCGCCATGTTGGGGCATCCTCCAGCGAACTCAGATGAAGTGTCACATGGGCCACGCGTCCACCGCGCGGTTGCGCCATATGATATCAATCCATCTTCGGACTATTCTATACCATGCCGCGTAGCGCGTCCAGCGGCGCCCTCTCAAAAAGGCTATCCGCGCTCAAGACGCGCACAGCTCTTCACGGCCCTTGACGGCCTGATGTCACACGTCCGCGCGCGGAGCCCGGTGGCATGACACGACATGACAATGACATGACAATAAACGTACGACGCCGCAGGATGGTCAATATCCATCCTGCGGCGCGCGGCCAGACACAACACCCGACGCGCGTCGGGCGCGGCGCTGGACTAGACTTCGACCTTGGTGACGGCGCCCGCGCCGACGGTGCGTCCACCCTCACGGATGGCGAAGCGGCTGCCCTCTTC
>DASQSS010000071.1:0-8850 GCA_035642255.1 Ktedonobacterales bacterium
GCGCTAACAAGGGAAACGGGGAAATAGAGGAAGCAGACGCACAGCACGTCGCGGTCCGGACTCTTGTCGACCGTGGCGTGTTTCATATGTGTCCCGCGTGGGATTCGGAGCACATGCGGCTTGTCGTCGAGTTGTCTGACAGACTTTCAGACCGAACTGCCCACCTTGCCGCCTGGGCTCTCTTGTGCGGTGGCGCAATCGGATCAGACGACCGGCGTACGAAATGGCTCATCGAAGAGCACTTTCCTGGAATCCAGTTGGTAACGACAGCGCGTCTCATCCATATGTGGCAGCAGACAACAGGTCTGCCAGATGAAGCTGCGACGCGTGTTATATGTCAGATTCGACAGCGCGCCTTCTTTGTGCCGCCCGAGTCAGACCCCCTTCATGACTGGTGGTTCTCGCACTCGGGCGATCAGTGGAATCAATAGAACGAACGGCTGGACTTCTCGCACGGAGGAGCCAGCCGTTTTTTCGTTTATCCACAGCCATCCACATTTGTACTTGCATTGGACGAGAAGAGCTATACAGTAAAGGGTAGCATGTCGCCGGTTGAGTGATAATCGCACTCGTCTGGAGTTAGATCCGTGGGCATATTCCTATGGCGGCTCCAACTGCATGCATATGCTGGTCGAAGCCTTCGGATTCCAGGTACTCGCTGAAGACGATGGCACGGGTTATCGGTCGTTGAGCGATGATGCCAGTTCGTAGAGGTATATGACACGCCTCTACGAGACACCCGCATGATAGTCAATCCCGTCCGTCACTGGCCACCGATGACGCCCGAGAAGGTCGTGACCTCCAGACCGTCGGCGCGCAGACGGGCGACGTAGGGGTTGATGCCCACACTATCCCCGGCGATGTGGCCCATCACTAGGATGTTCCCGCGCACGCCCTCCGCCGCCAGCCGCTGCGCATCCTCAAGCGGGAAGTGGATGCAGCAGATCGTGTCGACGCCGTGCGTGAGATAGGCCCGCGCGACGTGGTAGCCGCCGTTGGTGTAAGCGCCATGTGAAACGACCGTTCGTCCAGCGGGAGCGTCCCATGCGCCCAGCGCGACCTGCATGCGCGTGCGCGCGGCGGCGAACTCCGGCAGGCGCATGAGCGCGTCGCGCAGGTCTGCGACCGTCGCGGCGGGATTGGCGGCCAGCGCCGCATCCACCGTCGCCTGCATGATGCGCCGTCCCACCTCGTCGAGCGGAGAGTGGATGTTGAGAAAGGGCGTCTCCAGCAGGCGCGCCACTGAGGCGACGTGGTCATAGTTCTCACGCTGCGACGCCGCCTCAAACCCCGCGACGCGCGCCGCAACCGCCGCCTCCGCGACATCGCGCGGCACACCCACCCCCACCATCTGCCCGACGTGCAGCCGGTAGACCTCCCAGAAAGGCCCGGCATAGCCCGCGGGATGATGCGCAATGACCGCATGGTAGCCAAGTTGCCGCGCCATGAACAGCTCGGACGTTCCCACGTCAATGCCAAGCAACAGGTGGCTGATGCGTGTCCCCGGATAGTAGATGGCGCAGTCACCGGGGATGCTCTCCCAGCCCGCCATCTCCAGTGCGATCTGCATCAGACGCTCGGTCGTTACAGCCGCCATCAGTCAACCTCCTGCTCACGAACAAGTCCACCAAGGCGCCGTCGCACGCACAGTCTCACAGATTCAGCTCCAGCGCAGGGCTTGGCTCGAAGCCCTGATCGAGGTAGAGCGGGCGTCCCATGTCGGAGGCCCATAGCACCAGCCGCTGCATGCCCATCTCGCGCGCCCGCGCGATGAGCTGCTCCATCAGTTGGCGCGCGACACCGCGACGACGCCAGGCGGGGGCGGTGTAGACGCTCGACACGTAGCCGCGCTTGCGGTGTGGCACCGTCAGGGTCGGCAGCATCGTCCACCAGATGAGGATGGCGCACGCCACCACCTCGCCCTCGGTCTCGGCGAGGAACGCGACGTGCGCTCCCCGCTCGATCTCCGCGTGAATGTCCTGGCGTGCGGCGGCCAGATACGCCGCATAGTCCGCCTGGATGTCTGGATGACGCTCCGTCTCCATCTGCCAGCGCATGCGGGCCAGCGCATCCACATCGGCGGTTGTCGCCACCCGATAGGTGATCGCTCCCTCTGAGCGCGCCATCACTTGCCCTCCTGACTGATGATGAGCGAATGGCCCGTCATGTCGGCTGGCTGCGGGATGCCGAGCAGTTGCAGCATCGTCGGCGCGATGTCCGCCAGAATGCCATCGCCTCGCAGCTTCGCATCGGGCCATTGCGGCACGACGAAGAAGAATGGCACGGGGTTGGTCGTGTGCGAGGTCAGCGGCTTGCCGGTGTCGTACTCCACGAGTTGCTCGGCGTTGCCGTGGTCAGCGGTGATGAGCGCCGCGCCGCCCGCCGCGAACACAGCCTCCACGACACGCCCGACCCCCACATCCACCGCTTCGACCGCTTTGATCGTCGCCTCCATCGAGCCGGTATGCCCCACCATGTCGGCGTTGGCGTAGTTCATGATGATCACATCATAGACGCCGCTCTGGATGCGCCGCACCGCTTCGTCAGTCAGCGCGACCGAGCTCATCTCAGGCTTCAGATCATAGGTCGCCACCTTGGGCGATGGCTCCAGCAGGCGATCCTCGCCGGGATACGGCGCCTCGCGTCCACCATTGAAGAAGAACGTGACATGCGCGTACTTCTCCGTCTCAGCGGTATGAAACTGCCGCAGCCCGCGATCGGAGAGCAGCTTCGCCAGCGGCTCCGTCACATTATCCGACGGGAAGGCGACTTCGACGGGCAGCCCGGATTCATACTCCGTCATCGTGACGAAGACCAGATCGTCGAGCCGTGGGCCGCGCTCGAACGTGCCTTCCGCCTGCGGTGGCAGCTCCGGCAACACGAACGCTTTGGTCAGCTCGCGCCCACGATCAGAGCGGAAATTGAAGTAGATGACCGCGTCGCCCGCCTCGACCACCGTCACCGGATGATCGCCATCCATCAGCACGATTGGCTCGATGAACTCGTCCGTCACCTTGCGCTCATAGGACGCAGCGATGGCCGCCACCGGATCCGTGGCGCGCTGCCCCTCGGCGCGGGTCATCGCCCAGTAGACGCGCGCGATGCGATCCCAGCGGTTGTCGCGGTCCATCGCGTAGTAGCGTCCCGAGATGGTCGCCACCCGCGCCGGATGCTTCCCGCCCAGCGCGCTCGCTCGGGCCAGCAACTCTTTCATGTACTCCTGCGCGCCAAAGGGTGACGTATCGCGGCCATCAGTGAAGGCGTGAATGTAGACGCGCTCGACCTCATTGCTGGCGGCCAGCTTCAGCAGCGCCTCCAGGTGGCTCTGGTGGGCATGCACGCCACCATCGCCGATCATCCCGCACAGATGCAGCTTCGACCCGTTGCGCTTGGCATGCGCGATGGCCTTGAGCAGCGCTGGATTGGTGAAGAACGACCCATCGTGGATGGCGGCGCTCACGCGGGTGAAGTCCTGCAAGACACGCTTGCCCGCGCCGATATTGAGGTGGCCGACCTCGGAGTTGCCCATCTGCCCCTCGGGCAGGCCAACCGCTGGACCAGACGTGGCCACCTGTGTGTGCGGCCACTCGCGCTCGATGGCGTCGAGGTGTGGCTTGTGCGCCATCGCGATGGCGTTGGCGTCTTTGCGCGGGTTGATGCCATACCCATCCATCACAATCAGCGTGAGCGGGCGCGGAATATCTGGCATGTCAGCGTGACTCCTCTGTCCCTACGATCCCTGTGATCCCTTTGATCCGTATTGTGGTGTGGCGCTGAGGCCGCCCGGTCGCCCCCGAGGCCGCTCAGACACGCCGGGGTGGGCCTATTGGGCGAGCGCCCCGAACCCCCTATGCTATAATACGCGATGGTTGACGCCCAATGACATGGGTCATGCGCGAGCAGGCTGGCAGCCGCTCCACGCGACAGAGCGATACACGACGATACGGGCCGGAGCAGCGGCATCCACAAGCGCACAGGGGGTCACGGTTGGCAAACGCGCGACTAGTTCCATCGCGGCGAAGACTCGGAGCCGCGCGTAGCTCCGGCTCGACATTCGCCCGCGAGGTCATCGAGACCATTGTCCTGACGGTGATTGTCTTTCTGGTGGTCAACATCACCGCTCGCCCCTATCGCGTGGATGGCCCCAGTATGCAGCCCGGCCTCTACACCAACGACCTCGTGATGGTCAACATGCTGGCCTACGACTTTGGCAATCCTCAGCGCGGCGATGTCATCGTCCTACACCCACCAAGTGACCCCGGGGTATCGTACGTCAAGCGGGTAATCGGCGTGCCGGGTGACCGTATCTCCATCACGGCCAATGCGGTCATCGTCAATGGCCACACGCTGCGCGAACCCTACATCTCGCCGCTCGACCCAAGCGCGCCAGAGAATACTAGCGTGCTACCCAGCATCACGCTTGGAGCCAAGCAGTATTTCGTGATGGGCGACAACCGGCAGGACAGTATTGACTCGCGCATCTTTGGTTCGGTGCCGCGCGCCAACATCGTCGGCAAAGCCGAGTTCGTCTTCTGGCCGCTTCCCATGCTCCATAGCATCGGAACCTTTCCAAATGTGTTCGGCGGCGTGGCGGGCTAGCGGCGCGCACATCTGACACAAGCAGGGTGGTAGACTACATGGAGCAGCGCTTGCCACCTATCTAGCGCGAGGAGCCAGTGCCGCGTTGATAAGCGCGCCGCAAGTACCTCGCAAGAGCGCGTAGATGAAGCCGACCTTGATAGGCGGTTTGGAGGGAGAGACCCCGGTGATGCGGACAAGCACGTTGAACCGCACAGCGGCGGAGCGCCGAGCGCACCTGATGCGCGAACTCGTCGAAGTTCTGCTGTTTGTCGGCATCGTCTTCGCGGCGGTGAGCGTGACACAGAGCTTTGGCACAGTTGATAGCTCCATGGCGCCCGCGCTTCAGGTGGACCAGCGCGTTTTGGTGAACAAAGCCGCCTACATCCTCTCTGGACCCGGGCGTGGCGATGTCGTGCTGGTCGCTGATCCGCAGAATCCATCGCAACTCCTGATGCGGCGGGTGATCGCGGTACCCGGTGATACCATCCTCATCACGGCGACCACAGTCACGGTCAACGGCGTCACACTCGACGAGCACGCCTACACGGGCATCGCGACAGGGCAGCCCGAGAGCCAGATCATCGGCAAGTATACGCTCGCCCAGGACCAATACTGGGTGATGGCTGACGCGCGCCTCGCCGCGTCCAACACGGATTCACGCGGCTTTGGCGCGGTATCGCGTGCGAATATCGTCGGCAGAGCCGAGTTCGTCTATTGGCCGTTGCACGATTTCCACTGGATTGATGGCCACCCCGACGTCTTCTCAAGCGTCCCCAACCACTAGCGCGGAGAGCGTCAGCGACAACTGGACAGCGGCATGCGGGGACACGGTCAGGCTGATCTCTGGCCGGTATCTGGCCGATCTCGACCCGAGATAGACGACCTGCTCATGAGGTCGGAAGGGATATGCGCGCGGATATGGGCTGGATACGCATCCTGCTGGCGACGCTTGGGGCAGTTGTCGCGCTTGGGTTCGGCGGGCTCGTCTGGTTCACCAACACCCTCGCGCGCGGACTGCTGCGCCCAACACGCAAGCCGCTGGCGCTCACGCCAGACCAGATGGGCCTGACACTGGAGGACATCCGCATCAAGGGACCCAGCGGCGAGCTAGCCGCGTGGTATCTGCCCGCGACCAATGGCTGCATCCTCATCTGTTGCCACGGTATTCACGACAATCGCGGCCAGTGGCTCGAACAGGTCGCCCGGCTGCACAAGCGCGGCGGCTATGGCGCGGTGCTCTTCGACTTCGCGGGCCACGGCCACAGCGAGGGCGAGCTAGTCACGTATGGGGTGCGCGAGCGCGATGATGTCGCGGCCATCGTCGCCTGGCTGCGCGCGCGGGGCGATGTCAACATGGATGGCCTAGGCATCATGGGCTACTCGCTCGGCGCCATCACCGCGACACTCGCCGCCGCCACGCTGCCCGAGCTACGCGCGCTGGTGATCGAGAGCGGATTCGCCGATCTCCAGCACGACATCGCCCAGCTCTTCACGCGCTTCACCCACCTGCCTGCCTTCCCGCTGGCGAATCTCGTCGTCTGGTGGGGGCAGCGTCTCGCGGATGTGCGCCTGGGTGATATCCGCCCCGCGCAGGTGATCGGTCAGGTCAGCCCCCGCGCGACACTCATCATCACCGACCTGCGCGACGAGCTTGCTGATGAGCCATATGATGGCCAACGCCTCTATGCGGCGGCGGGCGAGCCGAAGGAGCTGTGGCAAGTCGAGGACGCGGGCCACGTGCAAGCGTACTGGAAGCATCCAGACGAATGGATCATGCGTGTTGGCGACTTCCTCGATCGCTACCTGGCCGCGCCCGTCGCCAGCGAAGCGAGAGACGCTACCCAGCGCGCCGAGGGCGAAGCGCTGCCATAACGTCGCCACATGGCCCAGCGCCAGCCGAGCGCGCCAGCCCAGAGAACATATACCAGGAAGAACACGACAATGCCAGAGCTACCAGAGGTTGAGTATGTCGCGCGGCAGCTGCGCGAGACGCCGCCGGGCCGGCGCATCATAGCGGTCGAGACGCGTTGGGAGCGCTCCATCCAGGGGATGGCGCCCGTGCAGTTCGCGGTAGAGGTCAGCGGGCGCGTCGTCACAGCAGTGAGCCGTCGCGCGAAGTATCTGCTGCTGACGCTGGACGATGGTCAGTTATTGATCATTCATCGGCGCATGTCGGGCAATCTGCTGCTCTCGGCGGCGGGCGCCCCTGAGCCGCTCTACGCGCGCGTCATCTTCACGCTTGACGATGCTCGCCACCTCACCTACACCGATCCGCGCAAGTTTGGGCGCATCGCGCTCGCGTCGCCTGATGCGCTGCCCGCCACCTTCGCCGCGCTTGGCCCAGAGCCACTGGAGGATGACTTTACGCCAGCGGTTCTGGCTGCGCGCCTCGCTGGCCGCATGGGCGCCATCAAGGCCGTGCTGCTCGATCAGCGTGTCGTAGCAGGGCTGGGCAACATCTACGCGGACGAGGCGCTCTTCCGCGCGGGTGTCCATCCGCTGCGGTCCGCCGCGTCGCTCACACCAGAGGAGACCGCTCGGCTGCATGCAGGCATCCAGGGCGCGCTGACCACAGGCATCATGCATGGCGGCACGACATTTGGCCGGCACCGCGACATCTATGATGAGGCGGGCGTCAATCTGGAGCATGTCGAGGTCTACCGCCGCACGGGTCAGCCTTGCGTGCGCTGTGGCGCGCCGATCGAGCGCATCGTGGTGACGCAGCGCAGCACACACTTCTGCCCACAATGCCAACCGCCGCGTCCAGAGCCCTCTCGTGGAGCGACTCGGCGCGGCGGCTGAGTGGATGCTGGATGAGCGCAACAGTCAGATGGGTTACGGTGTCGCGGATGGCGTCGTTCCCGGCGTGACACCAGGGCCCAGCGTCGGCGTCGGGGTAAATGTCGCGCCCGGCGTGAAGAACGTCTGATTGATGTAGGTCTGGCCATTGTAGTTCGCCGTAACCTGCACGATCACCGGCACACCGGGGCTGGGATCGCTGAACGCCACCTGCGCCGTCGCGATGCCATCAGCTCCGGTCGTGGCAGTGAAGGTCTGGTTGATCGCCCCCTGCACGAAGATGGTGACCGGCACGCCAGGACTGGGCGGCTTGGCGGGGTTCTGCATGGTGGGATCCTGCACGCGGCAGATCACGTAGATCGTGATGGTGTCAGGATTGTTCGGGGAGTAGTTGGACGGCCATGCGCCGATGGTGAATACCGGGAAGGTCGGCGTCGGGCTAGCCGCGTTGGCTCCTGGTGTGTTGAGCAAGAGGGTGTTGCCAGTCGCGCCACCCCCATTGGGGGTCGTGACGGTGGTTGGCTGGCATGCCACCAGACCCACCGCTAATACGCCCAGCGCCACGACCATGATGGCGAAGCGTCGCGCCTGAACTCCCATGTTGTTGATCGAACCTCCATGCATGCGCCCAATAGCGTCTCACCCAGCGCGTAGCTGTCGTAGCAAGGCGCCCCACGCTAGTATAGCGACGCCTATCAGGTCCACGCAAGGCCGCCTGCCAGGCGTGAGGGCATCAAAGCCCATGAAATCAGGGTTCCCGCACATCACTGACGCTTTGCCCAGATGGGCTATTCGCGCATGCGCTCTACGCTGGCGACGCGGCCAGAGCGTGTGTTACGCTGAGATATGCGCCAGGTGAGCGATGAGCGGAGTTGACTGGCGACGGCGCGAACCTGTGCGCCCAGCGAAGCGAGAGCGAAGCGAGAGCGAAGCGAGAGCGAAGCGAGAGCGAAGCGAGAGCGAAGAAAGAGCGAGCATCCATGAGTCATGGGCGAACAGACGAGCGCGACGAGCGAGCCAATAACGCGGCAGACAGCGCAGCGGACAGCGATACAGACAGCGGCGCGCGAGATGGCGCGGCGGATATGACCTGGGAAATCGCCCAGGTGTCGCGCGCCGATCCTCCGCAGGCGGATACGCCACTGGCGCCGCTGATCGAGGCGCGTCTCGATCTGGGTCGCGCCTCGCGCAAGGGCATCCCAGAGGTCGTGTTGGCGGAGAGCAAGCGCGATGACCAGCTCGTCGCCATCGTGCGCGCTTTCCTGGAGACGAGCGGGTATGCGATCGTCAGCCGCGCTCGCCATCGGCAGCTCGACCTGCTGGCGCGCGAGCTGCCGATGGCAACGATGGACATCCGCGAGCTTGCCCACGCCGCCGCGCTGCATGCGCCCGGCTACAAGCGTCCGCGCACAGGCGGGCATATCGGCATCCTCACCGCTGGGGCTGGCGATGCGCCAATCGCAGAGGAGG
>DASQSS010000072.1:0-3608 GCA_035642255.1 Ktedonobacterales bacterium
TGCGCAGGCGGCGAATCGCGAGCAGCGCGGCCAGCGGCTTGACACCTTCCTCGACGAGCGGCGCCACCACCGAGAGCACCAGCAGCATCGCGACCAGCAACCTGGGTGACGGATTGTTGATGTTGGGCTGACCCAGCACGCTCTGCGCCTCTTGCGCGCTCAGATTCAACGCGGCGACAATGATGACGCTAAGAATCGTCTCGATGATGATGGCCAGCAACGGCGCGAGCGACATGCCATAGAAGAGTGACATCCAGACATGGCGGCGTGTGGAAGGGTTGTGGAGGCGCTGCGTGGTGAAGGCGAGAATCGCCAGCGCGGGGAGCGCGCCCGCCAATGTGGCGAGCGGCAGTATCCCAAACGCCGTCCCAGGGGCGCGACCCTGCGAGAAGTCATATTGCCACAGCGCGACTCCTCCGCCAACCGCCAGCAGGGTGAGCGCCAGTATCAGCCATGCGGCAGGCAGATTGAAGCGTGGCGAGGGTCGCCGCTGGATGCCCAGGATGCCATACCACAGACCAAAGCCGCCGCCGATGATCGGCGCGAGCGAGAAGCCGATGATGCTGCCAAGGAACGAAAGGTCATTGCCCTGCCCGCTGAAGGCTCCAAGGCTGGCGAGCGCCGTCACGAGCAAGCCGCCAAGGATCGCCAGCCCCGATGCGACGGTGACGATCCACGAGATGACGAGCGCGTACGTCTCGCCGGGCGCGCGACGCTGCTCGGGCAGTGGCGGATAGTAATAAGGCGTATAGTAGGGCCACGGATAGCCGTAGCCGTAGCCGTAGGCTGCGGACTGCGCATCCTGCGTCGGATAGGCGGGATACCCCGACGGCGCCTGGTAGCCTGGGTATGCGGGATATGCGGGATATGTGGGATATGTGGGATATGTGGGATATGTGGGATAGGGCGCGTAGGTCGACTGCGTGGGTGGCGCCCATACGCCAGATGTCGTCATGGGATAGGGCGCGTAGCTTGCCGCTGGGCTGGCGGATACGCCGCTGGCGCTTGCGGAGCCGCCAACAATGGGCGCCACGGGTTCGCGTTGGGCGGTCTGGTCCGCTGTCTCGTGCGCTGTGTCTCGCGCTGTAGCGCCAACGGACGATGCGGTGGCTTCGCTGAGCCGCGCGCCGCAGACCGCGCAGTTCTGCGCGCCCTCCGGAGCCTCTGCGCCGCAGTGTCGGCAGAACTCCTTGGTCAACGTCTCGTCCTCTCCCTCAAGGGCCACTTATCCAATGCGCGTACCGATGTGAGCGCCCGCGAACGCTCACGCGAACGCTCCTATGTAGTTGTAACGGCTCACGTATCGTACTGCAACTGAGTACGAATGCGCGCATGCTGGAGTTGACGCTCTCCCTTGCTATTCGGCGCGAATTCGCCGCCGATCCGCGACTGGCGTGTTTCGCTGGCAGTTTCCTATGCATGAGTGGCGCCAGATGTCCGACATGCGACCGCGCATCAGTGTCTCAGGGCGTCATCATACGTCACTCGGAGTCCAGCCGCTTGTTCACCCGTCGCTCGATCTGCGCCCATTCGGCTGCGGACTCCAGCGCGGAGAGGTCAATGCGCCGAGCGTTGAGGAAGCGCGCGAAACGCGCCAGCCCGCGCGCCAGCGCCTCGGCGAAGGCGGCCTCATCCATGAGGGCGTCTGGCTCGCGCCAGTAGCCGAGGATGCGCAGCGTCTGTGTGGCGCGGTCGAGGCGCGGATCGAGCCGGGCGACGAGGCGGTCGCCGAAGAGGACAGGCAAAGTGTAGTAGCCCCAGCGGCGCGCGGCGGCAGGCTTGTAGACTTCCCAGATGTAGTCGAAGTCGAAGAGCCAGCTCGACCGTCCTCGCGCGCTGACGATTTCGAGCGGGGCAAGCAGGGTGACCTCCGTCTCAGTCGTCGCTTCGAGCGGACGCCATGCGGCGGGAACGTCGCCCGCTTCCAGTGTTTCAAGCAGGGGAAGATCGGCGGCCAGCGCGCACCACCGTCTCGGCTCGCCCGCGATGCGCAGCGACGCGACCTGTCCCTCCGCGGTGAGCTGATCGAGCAAGCGCCGCGCTTCCTCGCGGTCCACCCGACGCCAGATATAGTCGGTGAGGAGGGCGCCCCAGCGACGCTCCTCCACCAGACCATAGAACGCCAGCGCCTTGCGCGCGAAGTACGCTTCGGCCTCGTCCTCAGGCGCGACATAGTCGAAGATGGCGGGAGCGACACGCTCACGCAAGTCATAGATGCGCTCGAAGCCCTGGCGGTGGTGGATCATGGTCTCGCCGGTCAGCCAGAGGTGGTAGAGCGCGAGTGAGCTATCTTTGCCGCCTCGATAGCTCTTGACGCGCTCGCGGCCGGTGAAGTCGCGATTGCCCAGCGGACCTCTGGCGCGTAGCTCGCCGCGCATCTCATCGAGCAATGTGGGATGAGCGCCGGCGAAGTCGGCCCAGCGACCCGCCTGCGCGCGGCGACGCATATGAGTGCGCCAGTGGGGCAGCTCGCTTAAGGGATAGATGAAGAGGCCGCCGCCATAGTCGAAGAACTCGCGGCGCTCGTACATCACCCGGTCGAGCAGGGCGGGCTGATAGTCGCGCACACGGCCCCAGAGCGCGATGTCGTGGCTGCGCGCGACAACATTGAGGGGGTCCATCTGCATCGCTTCGCAGACGCGCAGCGCGTCGGCCAGCCCTGCCTCACCCATCCAGCGCCGCCCCGGCCAGAGTCCCTGCCGACCGAGGATGAAGCGTCGCGCGGTTTGCTTCGAGATGGTGAGATCAGACATGGGCGCCCTCCTGCGCTCGAATCGCGGCTGAGCGCGCCCTGGCGCACAGGTCTCATTCCGTGTCGCCGCCTACGAGACCTACGAGACCTACGAGACGGCGACGGCTGAGCGCTGCTCGCGCACGATGGGAATCGCCTCGACCGAGCCAGACCCGAGCGCCTGCTCCAACTGCTGCATCAGCTCCGGGCAGAAGCGAATGCCGCCCGTACCTGGAGGCAGCAGCATCTGCGCCTCCCAGACCCCATTCCGCACGTAGAGCTCAATGTGGTCATCGCCGGGGAAATCGTGCAGCGCGGTCAGCACGTCTTGCGCTTTGGCGAGGTCTATCGCCGTGTTCTTGCCGCGTTGCAGATGGATGCGCACGAGATATTCGCGTCGGTTGGCCTCCTCCTCCGAGACGACGAACTCCTCGACCTCGTCGGCCACCAGCTGCGGTTCGTCATCGCGCCCCATTTTCACCAGGCCAGTCACCAGCAACACGGCGTCCTCGCGCCAGCGCTCCGCTGTCGCGGCGTAGGTCTTGGGGAAGACGACGATCTCCAGTCCGCCGGTGAGGTCTTCGAACTGGACGGCGAGCATCTGGTCGCCGCGCTTGGTCATGATGCGCCTGATCTCGGTCACACGCCCGCCCAGCGTCACCTTTTGCCCAGCCCACTCTTCGCTGAGGCCGACCGCATAGGCGTTGACGCGCTTCTTGAGGAACTGCGCGACGTGCGCCAGCGGATGCGCCGAGAGATAGAGGTTGAGCAGTTCTTTTTCCCAGGCGAGCAGCTGCTGCTGCGGATGATCTGGCACGTCCGGCAGGATGAAGTCATCGCTGCTGTCGCCACCGGTCGCACCGAAGCCAAAGAGGCT
>DASQSS010000073.1:0-7044 GCA_035642255.1 Ktedonobacterales bacterium
TCGTGCCGTCGTGTGGGCTGGTGTCATCGGGGACGCCCCCCAGCGCTCGACTTCCCCCTAGCAGGAGATTGGATTCATGCGCAAGTATCTCGGCATGGTGGGATTCCTTGTCGTGGTTGCAGCCATCGTGGTCGGCGTGGCGTTCGCCTTGAACGCCTTCGCGTTCATTCCGGCGTCATATGCCGGAACGAAGACGGCCGGTGGCGTAACCGTGTCAGAGGATGTCTTTCCATTCGCCCCATGCACTGATCCGGATTTCACCAAGTCACATCCGGAGTACGCGCAGTGCAGACC
Source organism: Ktedonobacterales bacterium (assembly GCA_035642255.1). Taxonomy (GTDB): domain Bacteria; phylum Chloroflexota; class Ktedonobacteria; order Ktedonobacterales; family JADMIN01; genus JAKAIY01. The sequence continues at coordinate 295 of DASQSS010000073.1, forward strand.
GAACTACAACTCGCAGTACGTCCTGTATTCCCAGCCGGAAATTGTGGTGCCAGCCCACACGAAAGTGACGATGGTCATCAACAATTACGACAGCACCTCCGCACTTGTTAATAACTACTTCCTGAAGCCCCAGGGAGTCGATGGTGGTGTCATCAATGTAGACGGCAAGAGCATGAACACTATTGCTCCAGATGTCGTCTCGCACACCTTCGTGATCCACGGCATCGCCAGCAAGAACCAGCCATGGCTCTATGTCGGTGTGCCGATCACCGGTGTCCCTGACAGCGCCAAGACGGATGCCGCCGGTATGCCCGGTCAGCCGGTCGTCACAACGTTCACCTTCACGACAGGCGCTCCCGGCACGTATGCGTGGCAGTGCTTCGTGCCATGTGGTGTTGGCTTCAACGGCTTCGGTGGCCCGATGGGTACGGACGGCTACATGAACGGTACATTCACTGTCCAATAGGTTCATGCGGTGAATGGCTGTTGCTCCTCACGCGGCGACGCCGCACATGGAGCGCTGTTAGAGCTTAGAGAGGCACGGTAAAACGCGCATGGACTCACGAGGCAATTTTCGTACGCCGATAATCCTCTGGGTGGTGTTCAGCATCATCCTGGGAGCGGTGTACCTCTTCCTGGCGCCGATTCTGGCTCAGGCGGGCGCAATCCCGCCGCTGGCGTCTGATGTCGCCGACAACGCTTACGAGATCATGAAGATATTCACGTTGCTGAGTATCCCGGTCTTTGTCGGCGTTATCGTTTTCGCGACGTATTCACTGTTCGCCTTCCGCTCGCACGGGCGTCCGACGGAGATCGGGCCGCAGGTGCATGGCAATTCGCGTCTGCTGGCCTGGTGGCTGGTCGTCTCGTTTGTGCTCATCACAGTGCTGTACGTGATCGGCTTCAATGGCCTGGCCGAGATCGAGGCGGCGGCGCCCGTGTCGGCGCTGCATGTGCACGTGACCGCGCAGCAGTGGATTTTCAACTACACGTACACCGACTACAATGTCCAGTCCTCGACGCTGTATCTGGCCGAAGGCCAGCCAGTGCAGTTCTCCGTGACATCGCTGGATGTGCAGCACTCGTTCTGGATTCCAGAGATGGGCGTGAAAGCCGACGCGGTTCCAGGCGAGACCAACACGTTCGTCGCGACACCCAACAAACTTGGCAACTTCACCGTGCGCTGCATGGAGCTGTGCGGTGTGTTGCACTCTGACATGAACACGAATGTCGTTGTCTTGTCGAAGGCAGATTTTGGCAAGTGGCTGTCGTCGCAGATGAGCGCACGGCCCGCGGGCATCTTCGCGGCCATGGGGCTCCCTGAGGCGGCGCTTCTTGGCGACAGTGGCAAGCGCTGGTAGTCCGCGCCACTCTGGAAGGGTATGTACACCATGAGTTGGACAAGAAAGCTCGTGCCCAGTTACTTCTCGGGCGCGGTGCTTGCCGCCATTGGCTTCATCGCTGGCTCCCAGTACGTCTGGCATGTCATCGGTGGGGACAACTGGAACCTCAATGATCCGGGCACATCTGGCAACTTCCTGGAGCAAGGGTTCCTGGCGGGCTTCATCCTGATGGCGCTGGGCTGGTTCATCGGCATCGGCGCATTCAAGTATCCCTTTACCTGGATGCTGGGTATGAAAGACCCGGACCACGCGGAGGAGCTTCGCCTGGCGGGCAAGGATGACGGGATCATCCGCTACTTCCGCTTCACGACTGACCACAAGGTCGTCGGCATCCAGTATCTCGTCGTGACGATGATCATGCTGGCGTTTGGTGGCCTGGGCGCCATGATGATCCGCACGGAGCTCATGTTCCCGGGCGCGTGGGCTTTCCCCAAGCAGACCTACAACACCGTCGTAACGATGCACGGTATGCTGATGATTCTGACCATCATCAGCTTCTTCGTCGGTCCGTTCGGCAACTTCGTTGTGCCGATCATGATTGGCGCGCGTGACATGGCGTTCCCACGCCTGAACGCGCTGAGCATCGCATTCCTGATCGTCGGCATGTCAGTGTTCGCGTTTATCCCCTTCATGGGCATTGGCGATCCGCTCACGACTGGCGCTGGTGTGCAGACTGGCTGGACTATTTACGGCACGCTCGCTGATCAGACTGGCATCGGTATGGACGCGCTCGCTGTGGCTGTGGCGCTGGCGGGCATCTCATCTCAGGTGGGCGCAATCAACCTGATCACGACCGTGATGACGATGCGCGCGCCTGGCATGAGCTACACGCGCATGCCCATGACGGTCTGGGGCGCCATTGGCTCGTCGATCCTCTCGGCGCTTGGCACTGCCGCGCTGACGGTTGACATCGTCATGATCGTGCTCGACCGCATCTTCCGCACGAGCTTCTTCTATGCGGCGACTGCGGGCGACTACGCGAACAATGGCTACGTTGGTGGTGGCTCGGCCTGGCTCTCGCAGAACCTCTTCTGGTTCTTCGGCCATCCTGAGGTTTACCTGCTGGTGCTGCCAGCCTTCGGCTTCGTGATGGATGCGACCAGCGTCTTCGCGCGCAAGCCGCTCTTTGGCTACAAGACGGCCATCCTGGGCCTCATGGGTGTCGTCGTGCTGAGCTTCCTGGTGTGGATGCACCACGAGTTCGTCTCGGGCTTCCTGCCGGAGCTGCGCGGCTTCTACATGGCCTCGACTGAGCTGATCTCGGTGCCGACCGGCCTCGTCTTCCTGGTTGTGCTGGGAACGATATGGCGCGGGCGCATCTGGATGACGGTCACGATGGCCTACTGCTTCGCGTTTGTCTGGAACTTCCTGATCGGTGGCATCACCGGCGTCTATCTCTCTGACGTGCCTGCGGATGTGCAGCTACACGGCGGCATGTTCGTGACAGCGCACTTCCACTACACCATCATTGGTGGCGCGCTGATGGGCTTCCTGGGGGCCGTCCATTACTGGTTCCCCAAGATGGCTGGCCGTATGATGGACGACAAGATCGGCTGGATCAGCTTCTGGGGCATCCAGATCGGCTTCAATGGCACGTTCCTGGCCATGTTCTATGTGGGCCTGCAGGGCATGCCGCGCCGCGTCGCTGACTACTCGCCGCTCTTCGCGGGTGGCAACCTGGTCGCGAGCCTCTTCGCGTTCCTGCTGGGCGCATCCGTGATCCTGTTCTTCTACAACGTGATCTACTCGTGGAGAGCAGGCCCAATCGCGGAAGCGAATCCCTGGGGCGCCAAGACACTGGAGTGGCAGACAGCTACCCCGGTGCCGCTGGAGAACTTCGAGGAGATTCCGGTCGTCACGTCAGGCCCGTACAACTATGCCGAGCCAGTGGCGCCGAGCGGCGCTCCTGTTCGCAATGTCGAGGCCGGCCCTGCGATAGGGTAGTCAGACACAATCTGGCCGCGAGAGGCGTCGCCGCTCACCCCGCGCGACGCGCCTCGCGGGCCCGACGATACGAGAGAGGCTTGCAATGGAAATTTCCCTCGGCGAACATGGCCACGACGTTTCGGCCCATGCCAGCCATATTGATGAAGAGGGCAAAGTCCGTCTCGGCATGCTGTTCTACGTCATCGTAGACGTCATGTTTGCGCTCTTCCTGGTAACGGCATACATCTTCCTTCGGGGAGTGAATGTCAATGACCAGTGGTTCCCCGCTGGCACGAAGAATATTGACCTCGTGCAGCCCACCATTCAGACGGGCTTGATGGTGGCGAGCGGACTCTTCTTCATCCTGGCGCACTGGGCCGTCCGTGCGGGCATGGGCGCTCTGGTGAAGCTGGGTGTGACCGTAGGCGCGATCCTGTGGATCGTGACACTCATCGGCAACATCCAGTACATGGGACACCTGCCGTTCACGCAGTCGGGCGGCGGCTTCGCCAGCATGTATGTGCTCTTCACGGGCTACCATATCTATCACCTGCTGCTCGGCCTGATGTTTGTGATCGGCGTGACCGTTCGCTCGCTGCAGGGCCGCTACACGCAGGAGCATCATCTGGGCATCACGACAATTGGCTACTACTGGTATTGGACCGTGCTGTTCGGCGTCATCGGCTATCTGCTGCCGATCATGCTGCCCGGACCGCTCCACTAGCCCCGAAGAGCCGCTCGTGATCCTGTAGCGCATTTTTCTCTCACCCTAGCGACAAAGGTGGCGTCTCGGTGAACCTCTCAACCCTGCTGACAGCTGTGCTCCATTGGCCAATTGATCCACCGGTGGTGATCGGTCTGATCATTACCGCTGCGCTCTATTGGGCGGGACTACGCTACGCGCGGGGCAGAGGCATCGAGCGCCGCCACCTTGCGCCCTGGCGCACGGCTCTATTTGTCCTGGCGCTGCTCGTCATCTTCTTTACACTTGATTCGCCGCTGGACACCTGGGCCGATACGCTCGTCTGGGCGCACATGATTCAGCATGAGCTGTTGACGATGGTAGCCGTGCCGCTGCTACTCCTCAGCCAGCCGTTCATGCTCATCTGGCGGGGTGTTCCGTTGGGAGCGCGCCGCACCACTCTGCGCTGGATGACGCGCAAGCGCTGGCCATATCGGACGTTGGAGGCGATTGTCACTTTCCTGCGCAGGCCAGCGATTTCGTGGGTCATCTTCACAGGGCTGTTCAGCGCCTGGCATCTTCCCTGGCTCTACGACGCCGCGACTCAGAACGACGCGATTCATGCCGCAGAGCATATCTGCTTTCTCGTCACCGCGGTGTTCTTCTGGTCGCAAGTGATTCCGTCTCTACCGTTCAAGCCGCGCCTTCCCTACCCCGCGCAGGCCGCCTATTTCGCGCTGGCTATGCTGTGGGGCAATGTCCTGGGGTTCGCGTTCGTCTTCTCAACGACGCCCATTTACCCCTACTACGCCGCACTGCCACGCGCGGCTGGCGCGATCTCCGCGGTTACCGATGAGCACTTTGCCGGTGGTGTAATGGACGCCGCCGACACCGTCATCTTTATCTCGATGATCATCGTAGCGTTGGCGCTCTGGTTGCGTGACGATGAACAACGGCAGGCCATGAGGGACGCGCAGATCGCCGCCAGCCGCCTGGCCACAGCTCAGTCGCAGTCAACACAAGCCTGATCGCGACGCCACTCCAGCGCAATCGCGTCTGGTATACCTGAATCTTCGGTCCACGCATACACGGGCGCGCGCCGCCTAGATGGCCACCTGGCCAGCGCGGACCACGACATATCCCGCAGGGCGCAGTCGACTGGCGGCGCATCCCGCGCGAAAGAGAGTCTCTCGCATGCAACATGTCAGCTCGGCGACGACACCCGCACATGTCGCGTCGGATCGTGCCGTCGCGTCCTGGCGCATCGTTCTCTCCAGCTATATCGGTCTGATGAAGCCGCATGTTACCGTGTTGCTCCTGGGGATCACGCTCGCCGCGATGGCGCTGGCTGGTACTGGTTTGCCGCCCGTGAGCGTGACGATCGCGACCCTCATCGGCGGCGCGCTCGCAGCGGGCAGCGCCAACGCGATCAACTGCTATTGGGATCGCGATATTGACCGGTTGATGAGCCGCACCAAGTCGCGCGCGCTGCCCGCAGGGCGCATCACCGACCTGCACGCGCTGATCTTTGGCATCGTCATCGGCGCGCTGTCCTTCGTCGTCCTGGCGATCTTCGCGAACGTACTGGCGGCCTCGCTTGCTGTCGCAGCGATCCTGTTCTACGTTCTGGTCTACACGATGTGGCTCAAGCGCTCCACCGTACAGAATATCGTGATTGGCGGAGCCGCGGGCGCTGTGCCCGTGTTGGTCGGCTGGGCCGCCGCGACAGGCTCGCTCAGCTGGAACGCCTTCTGGCTGTTCGTCATCGTCTTCATGTGGACACCTCCGCATTTCTGGGCGCTTTCGCTAGTGCTCAAGAAGGACTACGCGCGCGCTGGCGTGCCGATGCTGCCAGTCGTCAAGGGCGAGGCTGAGACGTATCGCCAGATCGTGCTGTATACTGTGTTATTGGTGGCGAGTAGCCTCTCGCTCTTTGTCATCCACATGCTGGGCTTCATCTATCTAGCTGCTGCTGTGTTAATCGGCGGTGGACTGATCGTCCTGGCGATTCGCCTGATGCGCATTCGCACCCTGAAAGAGGCCCGCAGCGTCTTCTGGTTCTCGAACTACTATCTCGCGCTGCTGTTCGCCGCGATGGTGGTTGATCACATCTTCCACTAGTTGAGCAGGCGTATAGCGTTCGCCACAGGGTAATCATCATGCAACTGCGCAACATTTCACGGATGATTGTGATCGCGCTGGTCGTGCTGGTGGGTGCGGTCGCGTTGATCCACCAGCGCCTCGCATACGGCGCTGGCACATCAAGTGTCACGCTCGTTGGTGGGACGCCTCTGAATAACACCCCACCCATCCCCGCGATGAGCCTGAAAGATCAGAGCGGTGCGCTTGTCACGGCGCAATCGCTGCACGGGCGGCCCACGGTTGTGACCTTTATGGACATGACATGCACGCAAGAATGTCCGATTCAGGCGCAGCTACTCAATCAGACGGCGACCTTCATGGGAGCGCAGAAAGCGAGCCAGGTCAACTGGGTCGTTGTCTCGGTCAATCCGGCGAACACACCCGCTGACGCCAACGACTTCATGCAGAAGAACAAGGTCAGCATTCCGGTCAAGGTGTTGATGGGCTCGCAGGCGCAGCTCAAGCCCGTCTGGGACGCCTACCACATCTATGTGCAGCCGACGCCTACCGATGTCAACCACACGGTGGCGCTCTTCCTCATCGACCAGTCCGGACAACAGCGGATGGTGTTCGTTGACGGGTTCGATCCGAAGGCGC
>DASQSS010000074.1:0-38850 GCA_035642255.1 Ktedonobacterales bacterium
GACCAGTCACGCCCGTCTCAGCGGGCTTGCAGGACAGCAGCGCCAGCCGCCTGAATTTTGGCGTGGCCTCCGAATGGATTAGCTGAACGCTCCGATGACCTCCATTGGTCTTTCAGCCGGTTTGGAAGCGCGACTGTCCGACCCAGTCCGGTGCGCAGGTCTGTCACCGCCATTCAACACTCCGATGGGTTAGTAGAGAAGCGGGACGTAACGCAAGCTGGGTTTATCTCTGATAAAGCAGAATACGTTCAGGGCCACCTTTGAGGTGGCCCTTTACGCTGCCCTGACAACTCTCCAGGACACTCTCCAGACGCGCCTAAAACGCCGCGCCTGCCTCATTCAGATTCCGCTCTCGCGCCTTACTTCTCGCCTAACCTCTTGTGCGCTACTCCTCCAGGCTCAGCACCGCCATGAACGCTTCTTGTGGGATCTCCACGCTGCCGACGCGCTTCATGCGTTTCTTGCCCGCCTTCTGCTTCTCCAGCAACTTGCGCTTGCGGGTGATGTCGCCGCCGTAGCACTTCGCCAGCACGTTCTTGCGCATCGCGCGCACGGTCTCGCGCGCGATGATGCGGCTGCCGATCGCGGCCTGGAGCGGCACCTCGAAGAGCTGCCGGGGAATAAGATCTTTGAGCTTGTCGACGAGCAATCGTCCCTGCTGCGCCGCCTTGTCTTTGTGGGTGATCAGCGAAAGCGCGTCAACGGGCTGCGCGTTGACCAGGATATCGAGCTTCACCAGGTCAGCCGCCTCATATTTGGCGAAGGTGTAGTCGAGCGAAGCGTAGCCCTGCGTGCGCGACTTGAGCTGGTCGTAGAAGTCCACGATCAGCTCGCCCAGGGGCATGCGATAGGTCAGGTGGACGCGGTCGTCTTCGATGTACGTCATCTGGCGATATTCGCCGCGTCGGGTCGTGACGAGATCCATGATCGCGCCGATGTAGCGCGCGGGCGCGAAGATCGAGATGTCCATCACAGGCTCTTCGATCTTCTCGATCTCCGTTGGCGTTGGCAGCTCGGCTGGATTGTGGACGGTGACCTGCTCGCCATTGGTGCGGGTCACGAGATACTCGACACTCGGCGCCGTGACGAGAATATCGAGATTGTATTCGCGCTCTAGTCGCTCCTGGATGATCTCCATATGCAGCAGGCCCAGGAAGCCGCAGCGGAAGCCAAACCCGAGCGCGACTGAGCTCTCAGGATCAAAGACGAGCGCGGCGTCGTTGAGTCGCAGCCGCTCCAGCGCATCGCGCAGCAGTGGATAATCATCGCCTTCGACCGGAAACAGCCCGGCGTAGACCATCGGCTTAGCTGGACGATAGCCGGCGAGCGGTTCGGTAGCAGGAGCGCGGGCGGCTGTCACGGTGTCGCCCACCTGGCAGTCTTTCACATCCTTGAATCCGGTAGCGATATAGCCGACCTCGCCGGACTCCAGCGACTTTGTTGAGATCAACTGTGGGCTGAAGTACCCCAGCTCGAGGACCTCGGCGACGCTGCCCACCTGCATCATCTGCAGCCGCTCGCCGACCCGCAGCGAGCCATCCATCACACGCACGTAGGCGATGACGCCTTTGTAGGCGTCGTACTTCGAGTCGAAGATGAGGGCGCGCAGAGGCTTGTCGATGGCGCCTGTCGGTTGCGGTACCCGGTGCGTTACCGCTTCGAGGATGTCCTGTGTGCCGATCCCCTCTTTCGCGGAGGCCAGCACGATCTCCTCACGTCCGATGCCGATGACATCTTCGATCTCTTTGATGACGCGCTCAGGATCGGCGCTGGGCAGATCGATCTTGTTGACCACGGGAATGATGGCGAGATTGGCTTCGAGCGCCAGATAGAGGTTCGCCAGCGTTTGCGCCTCGATGCCTTGCGTCGCGTCCACTACGAGAATGGCGCCCTCGCAGGCGGCGAGGCTGCGCGAGACTTCATACGTGAAGTCCACATGGCCTGGAGTGTCAATCAGATTGAGCTCATACTCCTGGCCATCGCGCGCGGTATAGCGCATCCGGACGGCCTGGGCCTTGATGGTAATGCCTCGCTCACGCTCAAGGTCCATCTGATCGAGCACCTGGGTGGTCATATCGCGCTTGGCGATGGACCCAGTGAACTCCAGCAGACGGTCGGCCAGGGTTGATTTGCCGTGGTCGATGTGCGCGATGATGCAGAAGTTGCGGATGTGAGACTGATCCATATGGCTGGGTCGCGGCGAGCGCCTCCGCGGCGCCAGAGAGGCGCGCCGGGCGGCCTGCCATCCTTTCGATCTATCGGTTGCGCCAACCGTTCGGTGACGGCGGCTGGTGGTATCACAATCTATAATGGGCTGCGGCTGACTGCGACCGCAGCCCATTATAGCGCGCGAAGACGTATGCGCGGGCGTTCACCTGGGGATTGCTGCGCATATGGCATGTTCGGGCGCCCCTGCGCTATTCGATCAGGCCGCCTCCCAGCGCCTCGTCGCCATCGCTGCCGCCGTAGAATACCGCGGCCTGCCCCGGTGTGACCGCGCGCGCGGGCTGATCGAGCCTGACCTCAGCGCGTCCATCAGCGAGCGGCGTGACGTTCGCTCCGACCAGCGGCGCCTTATAGCGCAGCTTCACGAGCGCGGCGAACGAGTCGCTCGGCGGCTGGTCAGATGTCCAGGTGGTCTGATGGATGGTGAACGATGACCGCTCCAGATCCGTAGCAGAGCCGACCACGACAGCGTTCTGGCGCGGGTCGAGCCGCAGCACATGCAGAGGCTCGCGCGCGGTCACGCCGAGCCCTTTGCGCTGCCCAATCGTGTAATAGGCCAGTCCCTGATGCTCGCCCACGCGCTTGCCCGCGGTATCCAGGATGGGTCCGGGCTGCGGCGCCTGGCGGCCAGTAGCGTCGGCATAGCGGCGCATGAAGCCACGATAGTCGTTCGCGGCGACAAAGCAGATCTCCTGACTCTCAGCCTTCGCGGCGACCGGCAGCCCACGCTCCGCCGCCATCGCGCGCACCTCCTGCTTGGTGTACTCGCCGAGTGGAAAGAGCGCGTGCCTGAGCTGGCTCTGGCTCAGCACGTGCAGCACATAGGACTGATCCTTCGACGTGTCCACGCCCTGCCGCAGTCGCCGCAGACCCGTCGCAGGATCGTCGTCCACGCGCACGTAGTGTCCCGTCGCCAGGTAGTCTGCGCCAAGGGCGAGCGCACGCTCCAGCAACAGCGTGAAGCGAATGTGTCGGTTGCAGCGTAGGCACGGATTTGGCGTACGGCCCGCGGCGTATTCGTCGTAGAAATAGTCCACAATCGTCCGCTGGAACGGCTGCTCGACATTGACCACATAGAAGGGAATGTCGAGCGCCGCCGCCACACGCCGCGCATCGTTGACAGATTCCAGCGAGCAGCACTTGTTCTCGGCCACCAGCTCCACGCCATCGTCGCCGATGACCGCAGGCTCTGACCACAGGCGCAGCATGATGCCTATGACATCGTAGCCCTGCTCTTTGAGCAGCGCCGCCGCTACCGAGCTATCTACTCCACCGCTCATTCCAACGACTACGCGCGTCATCGCCTGCGCCTCTCTCCTGTCTGTCGTGTGCGTCTTGCGCCTGCCCTGATGCGTTCGCATCGTCGGCGCGCTTCCCATCGTAGCTGTCCATTGTAGCTTTCCATCGTAGTAGTATACGTCGGCAGGTATGGCGCGCTCAAGCGTGCGGTCAGAGGCCCGCGAATATACGTCATAACGCGACGTAAATCATCGTTCTACGGTATAGTAGTGGTATAGATTGAGGGCGCGACAGGAGTTGAGCGAGTCCTGTCGCCAACGCAGGGAATGCGCATATGGCATAGCAGACGCGAAGCTCGCGTATGTACTGACGGTCTAGTGACTGGGCGAGAATACGACGAATCAAAGACAAGTGATATGGGAGGCGTGATTCATGGGGAAGACGTTGGGCGGCGGAGTGCGGATGCGACTGGACGGGCCGGAGCCACGCTACTGGCCGATCGGTAACTATGGCGTCATCGGTGACTGCCGCACAGCGGCGCTGATCGCGCCCAACGGCTCGATCGACTGGCTCTGTTTGCCGCACTTCGATAGTCAGGCGGCGCTTTGCAGGCTGCTCGACGCCGACCACGGCGGCTTCTTCCAGATTCGTCCGCGACAGGTCTGTGACTCGACCATGCGCTACGTTCCCGCCTCCAATCTGCTGGAAACCACTTTCGAGTGCGGCGATGGACGCATCAAGACGCTTGATTTCATGCCCATCCGCAAGCGGCGCCCGCATGAGAATATCATCGCGAAGATGGCTGCCCTCGCGCCGACAGCTACCCATCGAGAGCGTGCGCATCTGGAGCGCGAGCTTGGCAACGACGTCGCGGCGGCGCATCGCATTGACCGCATTGTCAGCTGTGAAAGTGGCGAGGTCACGGTCTCCATCACGCTCAAGCTCACGCCCGAATATGGGCGGCTGCGCGGGCGTGTCGCGCTAAGCGTGGATCATCCGAATACCGTTTCGGCCGTCTTGCACGACGATGCCCAGCAGCACTTCTTTGTCCTGGTCGCCAGGCCCATGACCCCGCTGAGCAGGCACGCGAGCGTGAGCGCTCCACTGCCGTATGAGATCAGCGCGCTGGATGGGCGGCTCGATGCCGAGGTTCATCTGCGCGCTGGAGAGCGCGTCGGGGTAGCGCTGAACTACGCTCGCGATGAGTCCGAGGCGCGCGAGCTGCTCGAACGCCTGCTAGAGCGCGATCTCGACGACGATGCCGCCGAGACCCTGAACTACTGGCAGGACTGGTCGAACCTCTGCGCCTACCAGGGCCCATACGCGGATGCGGTGCTCAGGTCGGCGCTCGCGCTCAAGCTCTGCGTGTTCGAGCCAACTGGCGCGATTGTCGCTGCGCCAACGACATCGCTCCCAGAAGACATTGGCGGCGAGCGCAATTGGGATTACCGCTACACCTGGCTGCGCGACTCCTCGTTCACGCTGCAGGCGCTGGGCATGCTGGGGTACCACAGCGAAGCGCGCGACTACTTCCATTTCCTGCACGACCTGCATCTCAAGAATGGCGCCGACTTCCGTGTGCTCTACACGGTGCACGGCGAGAGTGACGGCGCGGCCGCTGAGCGAGACCTGCCTCAGCTGGAGGGCTACAAAGGCTCGCAGCCCGTGCGGGTCGGCAATGGCGCGGCTGAGCAGCGCCAGATGGATATCTACGGCGAATTGGCTGACTCGGCGTTGCGCTATGCGCAAGCGCTGGGCTTCTGCTCAGGTGAGCGCTCGCATGAGAGCCCGCGTGACCTGCGCAATCTACTCACTATCATCGCCGATTTCGTCTCAGATCATTGGCAGGATCTCGACCACGGTATCTGGGAGGAGCGCGGGCCGGAGCGCGCCTTCGTCTACTCTCGGGTGATGTGCTGGGTGGCGCTCAACCGCGCAATGGTCATGACCAAGGGACACGTCAGCGAGGATCAGTATGCCCACTGGTCAGAAGTCGAGCAGCGAATTCGTCAGGACATCGAGGCGCATGGCTACGACGAGCAGCTCAAGACATTCGTGCAAGCGTATGGAGAGAGCGCCGTGGACGCCTCCAGTTTCCGCATAGCGCTAGTGGACTTTCTGCCACCCTCCGATGAACGATTGCGCAACACCGTGATGACGACTGGGCGCATACTCTCCGGCGACGAGGCCCTTATCTACCGCTATCGGCCCACCGGGAATGAGCCGAGCAACCCAAACGAGAGCGCCGCCGCCGACGATGGTCTTTCAGGCAAGGAAGGTTCGTTCCTGGCCTGCGCGTTCTGGTATGTGAGCGATCTGGCGTTGATGGGCAATATTGATGAGGCGCGCACGCGCTTTGAGCGGCTGCTGCGGTACGCCAGCCCGCTGAATCTGTATTCCGAGGAGCTGGATTCGTCCACTGGCGCGCTCATCGGCAACTTCCCCCAGGCATTCACGCACATTGGCCTCATCAATGCCGCGCATCAATTGCGCGAGGCTGAGAAGCGCGCTCAGCAGGCCCATACGTCGACCACGCCGTGAGTGGCGTCATGACCGACACCCTCAGCGGCGCATGCGCCATCTTCGCATGATACACTGGAGGAACGGAGCGGCGCACACGTTCCTCCGTCCAGGCGCCGCTCAACTGCACCGAGCCAGCGACACGGATGAACGAGGCTGTCATGACTGACGCCGGACACGAGCCCGCGCCTGAGCCGGCCGACTCCATTAACCAGCGGGCCGCCGGGCGCCCGAAACGCGACGCAGCCGAGATCACTGCGATCATGCGGCGGGTGCGTGGGCGCGACACCACTCCAGAGCTGCGGCTACGGCAGGCGCTCTCGGCGCGTGGTCTGCGCTACACGGTCGCGCCGGCGACACTGCCTGGCAAGCCAGATATCGTGTTTGCGGGCGCGCGGCTGGCGGTGTTTGTGGATGGTGACTACTGGCATGGCAATCAGTGGCGGCGACGCGGCAAGCTCGCGCTGGAGGAGCAGTTCCAGGCGTCGGCGGCGACCTCGCGCGCATACTGGCTGCGCAAAATCCGCCGCAATATGCGCCGCGACTGCGAGACGACCGCCGCGCTGCTCGGCCAGGGCTGGGTGGCGTTGCGCCTGTGGGAGAGCCAGATCGCAGCCGACATGGAGGGATGCGTGAACCTCATCGCCGACACACTCGCTGCGCGCCAGCGGGGAGCCGCCTCCCCTGTGGGGCCTGAGCGAGACGACGTGGCGAGCGTGCTGCGTGGACGCTTGCCCGAGCGCACCGTCGCGGAGTTCTTCGCGGGCATTGGCCTGATGCGCCTGGGACTGGAGCGCAGTGGCTGGCGCATCACCTTCGCGAACGACATCGATGAGCGCAAGCAGGCGATGTATCTCGCGCATTTCGGTGGAACGAGCGACCCGGCCAACGGTGAGGCGGAGAGCCACTTCGCTCTGGGCGACGTGCATGCGCTACCAGTCGATTGTGTGCCGAGCGTGACGCTGGCGACCGCGAGCTTTCCCTGCAATGATCTGTCGCTGGCAGGCGCGCGTCAGGGCCTGGCGGGCAGCCAGTCCTCGGCTTTCTGGGGCTTCATCCGCACGCTTGACGAGCTTGGCGCGCGTCGTCCGCCGCTCGTACTACTGGAGAATGTGCCGGGCTTCCTCAGCTCGCATGGCGGCGCCGACTTCACGCGGGCGCTGCTGGCGCTCGACGCGCTAGGCTACGCGGTTGACACCTTCCAGCTCGACGCCGCGCACTTCACGCCGCAGAGCCGCCGCCGCCTGTTCGTCGTCGGGGCGCAGATGACGCTGTTTGGCCCGCCAGCGACAGATACGCGGGATACGAAGGATACACTGGGTATACTGACGCTCAGCCCAACGCGACCTCCGGCGCTGCTCGACGCCATCGCGACGAACGCGGATGTGCGCTGGCGAGTGCGTCCGCTGCCCACGCCACCCGAGCGCGATCGGCGCCTCGAAGACATCCTCGACGATCTGCCTGACGACGCTCCCGAATGGTGGTCCGCTGAGCGCGCAAGCTATCTGTTGAGCCAGATGAGTCCGCGTCATCGCGCACTGGCCGACACAATGATCGCGGGTGAGCGCTGGAGCTACGGCGCGGTCTTCCGCCGCATGCGCAAGGGTCATTCGATGGCGGAGCTGCGAGCGGATGGGCTGGCGGGCTGCCTGCGTACGCCGCGCGGTGGTAGCGGGCGGCAAATCATCTTCAAAGCTGGATTCGGACGCCATCAGGCGAGGTTGCTCACCGCGCGTGAGGCGGCGCGGCTGATGGGCGCAGGCGAGTTTCGCATCTCTGGCTCGCTCAATGACGCGCTGTTCGGCTTCGGCGACGCGGTCTGCGCCGACGCCATCGCCTGGATCGCTACCTACTACCTCGATCCGCTCGTCAACGAGCTGATACGCGGCGCGCCGTTGCGGGCGGCCTCCGCTTCTGCGACAATGGATGCGCGCTGACGGCGTGTGATAGCGTGCGATGGCGCGGCAACCTATACACGATACGGACCTGATGCGACAGGGCGCAGCGGAGAGCAGAGGCGAGCGTGACGAGCGACGACCGGGACGACTGGAAGGACATTCCGACGACTGCCGACGACCCCAACGGTCTGCGAGGCAAGCGTGTGCTGGTGATGGGGCTGGGGTTGTTGGGCGGTGGCGTGGCGGCGGCGCGCTATGCCGTCGGACAGGGCTCCGCCGAGGTGACAGTGACGGACCTGCGCTCCGCGGAGATGCTGGCGCCAAGCGTCGCGAAGCTGGCCGGGCTGCCTATCCGCTACGCGCTAGGGCGCCACGATCCTGAGGACTTCCGCCAGGCCGATGTCGTCGTGCGCAATCCGAATGTGCGACGCGATTCGTCGTATCTGGCCATCGCGCGTGAGTCAGGCAAGCGCATCGAGATGGAGATCGCCTGGTTCTTTCGCGCGTGCCCCGGAAATATCGCAGGTGTGACGGGTACGCGCGGCAAGAGCACTACTACGCTGCTACTCCACCACATCCTCAGCGTGGCCGAGTGGAATCCTTTGCTCGGTGGCAACCTCGGTGGCATCGAAACGCTCTCGCTGCTGCCTGAGATCACGCCCGACCGCTGGACGGTGTTGGAGCTGGGCAACTGGATGCTCGAAGGGCTGCACACCATTCGTCGGAGTCCGCGGTTGGCCATCTTCACGAACCTGCTGCCCGACCATCTCGACGCCTACGACTCGATGGAGGACTACGGGCAAGCCAAGACCAGTATCTTCCGCTATCAGCGCGCTGGTGATGTGGCGCTCTTCAACGCCGACAACGACTATAGCAGCCGCTACGCGGGTGAGGCGACCAGCGGCGCCGATGTGTGGCTGTACAGCGCGGAGCGTGGTGTCAACTACCCGCGCGAGCGCCCAGATCAGACGCAGCCGTTCCGCTATGCCGACGCGATCAAGCTGCGTGGCGCGCACAACCTGGCGAATGTGCAGGCGGCGACCCTGGCGGCGGAGCTGCTGGGCGTTCCCGAGCAAGCGATTCGCCAGGGAGTGGAGACGTTCGCGGGCGCGCCACACCGGCTGGAGGTCGTGCGTGTGCTCGATGGGGTGACGTGGGTGAATGACAGCGCCAGCACGGCTCCAGTGGCGGGCATTGCGGCGCTACGCAGCTTCACGGAGCCGGTCGTGCTGATCGCGGGTGGCAATACGAAGCAGATCGATCACACCGCCTGGGCCGAAGTAGCCGCTGGCCGCGCCAAGCGCATCATCCTGTTGAAAGGCAGCGCGACGGAGGCGTTCGCGGCGGATGTGCGGGCAGCGGCGGCGCGCCAGGGCCGGGCCGACCCTGTTGAGGGCGTATACGACGACTTCGCGGCGGCCATCCAGCGCGCGCGCGAACTGGCGGCGCCGGGTGATGTCGTCCTGCTCTCTCCAGGGTTCACCAGCTTTGGCATGTTCCTGCATGAGTTCGACCGGGGCGAGCAGTTCCGTAGGCTCGTGCAGGCGGCGCCTGAGTCGCGCTAGCTCAGGCGCCGTCTGCGTGGCCGACTGCGTAGACGCGGCTACGAAGCCGTCACGGCGTTCTCGGCATGACTGGCGTGCGGGAAGAACGCGCGCAGGCGAGCATTGATCAGCGTTGGGTTGTCGGTACACATGTTGTGCCCGACGCCGGCAACGACTTCGGCGGTCAGATGCGGCATGAATCGCGTCGCGCGCTCAAGCACCGCGTCAATGGGAAAGAACTTCTCCTGTTCACCCATCATCAGCAGCGTCGGCGCGGTCAGCGACGCCATCTCCTCATCGGTGACGGGACCCGGCGGGAAGCGGAACCGGTAGTACTTCGCCAGCAGGTAGAACCACTCGATTTCGTGTGGGTCCGCCTCGGCGTCCACGACGTACATGCCGGAGACCGCACGCCGCACCAGGCTGCGTGTCAGCAACGCGCCGGCCAGCACGTCTTTCGTCACGCGCACGATCGGCTCATCCATGACTTTCGCCAGACGATAGGGGAAGCGCACCGGCACGATGCCACTCGCGCTCATCAGCGCGGCGTGTGCGATGCGGTGGGGCGCATAGCCCGCGAACTTGAGGATCAGCCAGCTTCCGTTGGAGATGCCTACGAGGTTCGCCTGCTCGATGCCGAGTTCCGTGAGCACATCCCCAAGCCACCTGGCATGTTCGTCGTTGTCGTGCGAGAGCCGCGTCGGGACGCTCTTCCCAGCCGACCCGATGATGTCGAGCGCGTACAACCGGAAGTCGTGTTGCAGCCCAACGAGCTGATGTCGCCAGCTCGCGGCGTTGCCCTCCATTCCGTGCAGCAGAACGAGAGGCGTGGCATCGCGTGGCCCCGCGGCTATAAGGTGGCTATCTCCATAGCGGGTCGGGACGATGATCGGTTCGTGGTCGATGTGGGCGTGGTCAAGCGCCTCGTCGTACCACTGCATCATCGCTTCGTGGCCGCCCTCTGTGCTGAAGAGCGAATGTGGATTGGTAAACACTATCTCACCATTGTCGCGTTTCTGGCCAACATGCGCTGACCACATGCGCGCCTTCTTCCTCGTCCATACGAGGTGTTCAGGATGCGCTACTCGACCACATTACGTAAAGTCATGGCGCTAAGTTACTTAGTCGCCAACTCGTGACATGTGACGTGGCGCCGCGATCCGGGCTTGCCAGCCACCAGCGGCGTCGCGACGGCGTCCGCGCGTGTGGCTGAGGCTCGTTGCGCAGGCCAAACAGCGTGCGCAGGACGCGAACACGCTTGATCAGCGCTTCATACGTGCCAATGACGATGACGTATGCGGCGATCATGATGACGCCGAACTTGGCGAGCGGCGAAATATCCCAGCGGACCACAACGTAGCCGACGGAGACGATCGCGGCCACGTGCAGGATATAGATGGGGTACGCCGCCTCGGAGAGATATCTCAGTAGCCGGGACGTGCGATTGACGTAGAGGCTGAAGGCGCCGATCAAGCCGACGACCCAGAACCAAGCGATGACTCCTCGCAAGGGAATGAAGAACATCGACCCCATCGCATTGTCATATGGCTGCGGCGGGCGTTGAATCAGCCAGATTTCAGCGATGAGCCAGAGCCCCAGGCCAGCGGCGATAGCTGGCGCCCACTGGCGGCGCATTGCCGCAACGATGCGGTCGTCGGCGTACATCATGTACCCATACACGAAGCACACCAGATAGACCAGGATTTCGGCGACAGCTCCGGTCCCTGTCCACAGCGCGTGCGCGACGCCATCAACGAGCGCGAGTGGCGCCGCGAGCGCGAAGATCGCCATCGGCTGATCGCAGAAGGCCGCCAGGCGCTTGACCACCTGCGAGCCGCGGGAACTCTTCAGGTACTCGAAGAGAGGGAGCGCGAGCAGCGAGAACACCAGCAGGTAGAGCACGAACCAGAGCTGCCCCACGAAGGCAAGGAATCCCGCGATGGACGGATGGCCAAGGAAGTAGACGTAATCGCGCAGGTACTGCACGTAGAACTGCGGGAATGAGTCGAGGTAATGTGGGTCGACGATGGGCGCGCCAATCGCCGCGGCGAAGCTGGGATTGCTCAGCGTCACCACATATGCCTGAATTGGACTGATCGCCAGCGAAGCGAAAATCAGCGGGACGAACAGTCGCAGGATGCGCTCGCGCGCGAAGCGTCCGCTCGATCGCGACTTCAGCGCGAACCAGGCCGCCGCGCCCGCGACAAAGAACAGCACAGGCATGCCAAACACGCCGACGAACGCGCCAAATACGACAGCCGCCTCACTGGTATGCGCGTCTTTGATGTAGAAGTCAGTTGTTGGCGCGAAAATAATCGCCGTGTGCACGGGAATGAGGCCCATCACGACCAACGTGCGCAGCCAGTCAAGTTCATAGCGTCGCGTGGGCTTCTGCGAGACAACTGTATAGGTCGCTGATTTACCCTCTCGCATGTCGGGCCTCGACCTTTCGCTGTGGCGCAGCCCGCTACCTGGCGCATGCGCTCGTAGCCGCCTCCTTCTCAGGCGCGCGGCCAGCGTCAGGGCCACAACGATATCAAGCGCCTACATACCTCACGTGTGGGTCACAGACTCGGACGACATGTCACATGTCGTACACGAAGCGCGCGCTCGTGTGGTGATGCGCAAGTTGGGCTGGGCGCTCACGCGCATGGTAGCTCTGCCACAGTCATCTCAGGCGAAAACCTGGCATGCCATGAGAGGGGCGTCTGCGGCCATCGCGCTGCAGGCGAGGGGACTACTCGCTCCAGGCGAGCGCATCGTTGAGCAGCAGCGCCTGCGCCTTGTCGCCCGAGCGAATGACGCCCTCACCTTCTGGCACGATCAGCAGCGCCGTCGCGCCTTGCAGCGACGAGATGAGGTGTGAGTCCTGGGCGCCTGTCGTCCGTGCTATGAGTTGTCCGTCACGGGAGGCGAGCCGCACGCGCACGAACTGCCGGCGATCTGCGCGCCGCTGCTCGTCGCCCTCCAGCGTGACGGTGATGCGTGGCCGATCCACCTGCGCCGCGCCGAGCATGCGCCGGATGGCAGGGCGTCCGAAGAGCTCGAAGGTGACAGCCGCCGAGACAGGATTGCCGGGCAATCCGAGCAGCGGCGTCTGCCCGAGGAAGCCGAACGCGAGTGGCTTGCCGGGGCGCATCCGTACGCGCCAGAACTCGATGGCGCCCTGCTCGTTCAGAATCTGCTTCACGAGGTCGTAATCTCCGACCGAGACGCCGCCTGAAGTGAGGATCAGGTCATAACCTTGCGCTTCAGCCAGCATGGCGCGCAGGTCATCGGCGCGGTCCGGCGCAATGCCCAAGGCGACTGGCTCGGCGCCCGCGCGCGTGACGGCGGCGATGAGGTAGGGGGTGTTGCTATTGTAGATCTGGCCAGGTTTGAGCGCTTGCCCGAGCGGCGCAAGCTCGTCGCCTGTCGCCAGGATTGCCACTCTCGGGCGGCGATGAACCGCTACGGGTGAGATTCCGAGTGAGGCCAACAGCGCGATCTCCGCAGGGCCAAGCTCCGCGCCCGCGCGCGCCACCAGCATGCCGGGTCGCGCGTCTTCGCCAACATGGCGGATGTTAGTTCCGGAGGCGACGGGCTGGCGGATGGTCACCCAACCGTCCGCAACCTCGGTCAACTCCTGTTGCAGCGCCGCATCCGCGCCATCCGGCAGCGGCGCGCCCGTCAGGATGCGGATCGCCTCGCCTGGCTGTGTCACGCCCGCATAGACGCTGCCCGCCGGAACTTCGCCGACGAGGCGCAGTCGCACCGGAGACTCCGCGTTGGCGCTCTGGGTGTCCGCTGAGCGCAGCGCATAGCCATCCATCGCGGAATTGGCGAAGGGCGGCGATGCTTCCCGCGCCAGCGCATCCTCCGCTAGCACACGGCCCAGCGCCTCCGAGAGCGGGACTTCTTCCACCGTCAGGGGATGGAATCCCGCCAGCACACGCTCTCGCGCCTCCTCAACCGTCAACATCCTTCTCGACCTCCGACCGCGACACTGCGCAGGTATGCGACCACGCTACGTGCGAAACGCTCACTACGAGAGTATAACGCGGTTCCCGGCCAGCCTGCTCGGCTCTCAGATCGAGCGCGGCGCGAATGTGCGAGACATGTGCGAGACATGTGAATGGCGCTCCGTGGCCCCGTGCGCCCGCGCTGGGCTCATGGGAACCTCGGAACGCCACTGAATTGAATCGCCCGAATTGCGTCACGCGCCTCAGATGCAGGGACGCGTGACCTCGATCCGCACTATACGCTAGCGATTGCCTAGCTCAGGATGGTCTTCGATCGTGCCGCGCCAGCCGCCCGTCGCGCCGCCCCGTTTTTCGACCAGCGTCTTGAAGCGCTCGAGATCGCCCTTGACCTGGCGATCGAGGAAGCCCAACGCCGCGCCCGAGTTCTCGACGACGCCCTCGGGGACGTATTCGAGCTGGAGCATGATGCGGGTGGTCGTGTCATTGATATGATGGAACGTGACCACGCCAGCGTTCATATCGCCTGTGACGCTACGCCACGCTATGCGTTGATCGGGGAGCTGCTCAGTGATCTCAGCATCCCATTCCTGGGTCTTGCCCGCGATGCGCGCCTTCCAGTGCAGACGCTTGTTGTCGAGCTGTGTCACCTGCTCCACGCCATCCATGAATTGCGGGAACTGCTCGAACTGTGTCCACTGGTTATAGACCTCGCGAACGGGCGCATTGACATCAACAGAATGTTCTGCCTTGGCCATGTGTATGTGCTCCTTCTCTCCAAAGGCGCGAGCTACGAACGCTCGGCCTTGGCCTCAAGGAGTATCGCAAGATCGACGCCACAGAAGCTCTAGCATGTCGCCAATGCCCAATTCCTGCGGGTAGACAGACGAGTCGATCAGCCATGCGCCGGGTAGATCGCGAAGTGCGAGTAGGTGGCTTCGACACCGTGGTTGAGCACGATGACGCCTGCGCCACCGCTCACTGGGCCATCCGTCCGGAGCTGCGCGGAGCCGATGTAGGCGCCGTTGACGAAGAGCTGCGCCTCGTGGCTGTCACCCAGCGCGATCACGGCAAGCGTGTTTGTGGCGCCGTCGCCGGGCTTCATCTGTGGCGCATAGCCGCCGCTAATGAAGGTCCATCCATTGTGGTAGTACCAGAGGTAATACTGGCCGTCTGGCGAGAGGAAGAATGCGTAGTATTCCTTCGTGCCATCGCCGTTATCGCTTACGAAGAATCGCATACCCGCGAGGTCGCCGCTGACACCTGACGAGATCGTCATCGTCACCTGGCCGACGTAGTCGCCGACGGGCGTGGCGATGGGCGCGTCGGCGGCGACTGGCTGCGAGGTTATGGAGTTGAGGATATGCAGCTGGTGATCGGAGCCAAAGAACACCTGTTGGTTTGTCAGTGGCCACTTCGCGCTGTTGGTGGCGAGGGGGTCGCTGAAGAGTGGCTTCTGGGTCGTGAAGCTTCGTAGCTGTTCCTCGGCTGCGCGGCCCGCTGGCGTCTTGCTCAGATCGGAGCCGCTAGAGACGGTCGGCGCGGCGTTTGGTCCCTCGAAGCCTGTCAAAGTCGTGCGGACCGCTCTCGACGCGCCGCCAAGCGCATACACGCTGAGCGCGCAGGTGAGCACGGCGATGACCAGCGCGGCCGCTGTCGCAATCGCCAGCGGACGCCACTGCGACGAGGGGGTATCGGCTGGCAGGCCAGCCTCGCGCTCCTCGGGTCGGGCCGCAGCTAGCGCCGGGGCATTCGTGGCGCGGCGTCCCGCAGCCAGCCTGGCGAATTCTCCGGTAACGCCGCCCGCTACGGATGAGCGCGCCTCCGCCAACGAGCCGTTCAGCGCTCGTACGAAGGCTTCGATGGTGGGATAGCGCTGGTCAGGACGCTTGGCAAGCGCACGCTCCATCACATCGTCGAGGCTCGCGGGGGCATCAGGATTGAGCTGCGAAGGCGCTGGCGGCGTGGCGGTTGCGAGCTGGCTGAGGAGCGCCTCACCTCCGCCCATGAGCGGAGGCCGCCCGGTAAGCAGGTAGTATATCAGCGCCGCGAACGCATACTGATCGCTGGCGGGTGTCGGCGCGTCGTGAACTTGCTCGGGCGCGGCGAAGAGCAGCTGCTGCTGGACCCACGTATCCTGCGTCGCGAGCGAACCTGTGGTGATGAGCTGCGCAGCCAGAGGCGTCATGCTGCCCTGGCCGAAGTCGCTGACCACGGCGATCGGGCCACCGCGTGGCGAGGTTCGCACAAAGACGTTCGAAGGCTTCAGGTCGCCGTGCGCCACCCCGCTCGCGTGGGCCAGGGCAAGCGCGTGGCCGATCTGGCTGGCGAGGCGCGCGACGACGCCGGGCGCGAGCGGGAGCGCGATGGACTTGCCGCTCTCGCGCGCCAGCATGTCGGCCAACGAGCCACCGGGAGCCCACGCCATCAGCACGCCGATGTGTGCGCCCTGGCTCGCGGCGCCATAGAGCGGGATGATGTGGCGTTCGCGCAAGGACGCGACCCGCTCACATTGCGCCAAAACCTGCTGTGTAATGGGATCCTGCGCGCCTGGTCGCAGCACTTTGATGGCGATCTGCTGAGGCATGGATGGGTCTGCCGCTGCCGAAAGCTCACCGGTCACCTGGCGCTGCGCAAAGTAGACATCACCCAGGCCGCCGCCGCCGAGCCGCCGCAGCAATTGATAGGGTCCCAGCGTCGTTCCTTCAAGACCTGGTCCGGTCACAGCCGCCTCCTGCCGCGCCGCAAGGGCAGCGGCTCCCCGTTGCTCCGCTTACCCGCATCGCGCGCGCTCCGCGATTGGCAGTATAGAGGCTGCGATGAGTGCGGCGCAAGCGCGCTGGGCAGGATGTCTGAGCGTGGCGCATCGCATGCCGCGCGCCCTGCTATACTGACATCACTGTGTCGAACGGCGCGCGTCCGTAGACAATCACGCCAGGAGCTGGAATCGTGGAACTCTCGCAGCGGCTACGCAGCCTGCCTCCCTATCACTTCGCCGCCTACAACCGAAAGATCGCCGACCTGCGTGCGAGCGGGGTAGATATCATCAACCTCTCGATCGGTGACCCTGATCTGCCAACGCCGCCTGAGGTTCTGGCCGCGTTGACCGAGAGCGCGCAAGACCCCATCAATCAGCGCTACCCGGAGTATGAAGGCATGCTGGCGCTGCGCGAGGCATATGCCGCCTGGTTTGAGCGGCGCTTCGGCGTCACGCTGGACCCGCGCCGACAGCTGACCACGCTGATTGGATCAAAGGAGGGGCTGGCCCATCTGCCGCTGGCGGTGATGAACGAAGGCGATGTCGCCCTGATGCCCAATCCCGCGTATCCCGTCTATCCAACCGCTGTCGCGCTGGCGGGCGGCGTTTGCTACGACCTGCCACTCGACGCTGAGCATGGCTGGCTGCCCGACCTGAGCGCCATTCCAGCCGATACGCTCGCGCGAGCGAAGACGCTCTGGCTGAACTATCCAAACAATCCTACGGGAGCCGCCGCGCCGCTCGCCTTCTTTGAGGAGGCCGTGGCTTTCGCACGGAAGCACGATCTGCTGCTGATTCACGACATGGCCTACGCCGAGGTGCGCTTTGGTGGCGCACGTCCCGCGAGCATCCTGCAGGTTCCGGGAGCCAGCGATGTCGCCGTCGAGTTCCACTCGTTCTCGAAGGCGTACAACATGGCGGGCTTCCGGCTGGGCATGATGGTGGGGAATGCGGACGCCTGCGAGGGTTTGACGCGGCTGAAGAGCAACATCGACACAGGCATATTCCGTCCGCTGCAGATCGCAGCCATCCGCGCGCTGGATCTGCCAGAAAGCTGGCTCGCCGAGCGCAACGCCATCTATCAGCGGCGACGCGATACGCTCGTGGCGGCGCTTCGGGAGATGGGCATGCGCGTCGAGACGCCGGAGGCTGGCCTGTACCTCTGGCCGCGCGTCCCTGAGGGCGAAACTTCGGCTGACTTCGCGCTGCGCCTGCTCGACCGCGCAGCCGTCGCCATCACGCCGGGGACGAACTTCGGCAGCCGTGGCGAGGGCTACCTGCGCATCACGCTGACCGCGCCGGATGCCCGCATCACAGAGGCGGCTGCACGCTTGCGCGCCGCGCTTGCGCGGGAGAACAACTAATACCGATGTCGGGTGAATCTCGGGCGCAGCTTCTCGATACCGTATCTCGATATCGTATTGAGCACACTTCGACACCATGCGCCTCATCTACAATCACTCGGCTGAAGCATGCCGCAGGTCACAGCAGAATCGAATGGGGCAGGTGGGACTCACAGCGGTTTAGTCAGGCGCACGTCTTCTGGCTGATAGCCATGCCGCGCGTAGAAGGCCAGCGCCCGCGTGTTCGCCGCGCCTGTCGCCAGCGAGATGAACGGCGCCGACTGCTCACGCGCCCAGGCCTCCGCAGCGGCAAGCAGCGCCGCGCCAACACCGCGGCCCTCCCAGTCCGCCACTACCGCCAGTTCACCGATGTCGGCCTGCGCCGAGCCGGTGAAGTGCTGGCTGCTGGCGACTGCTACCGCGCCGACCGGCTCACCCGCGGCCGTCTCCGCGAGGAATACCGCGGCGTCTGAGCCGATGCGCTCCAGATCGGCCAGCAGCCAGCGGCGCGCGGTCGCCGCCATCGCCTCCGCGCTGCGCCATGATGGTATGCCAACGACCAGCCGGAGCGCCAGGACTTCCAGAAAGGCGCGATCACTCGCCTGCGCTGGACGGATGCGCCATCCCTGGCGCTCATCGGAACTATCCGATGCGCTGCTCGTGAACACTGGAGCCACCTCTTTCATAAGCGAGTCCAAGGTGTGGTGGCCGCGCGTGGAGCAGTTTCGCCCGTTGCGCCGCACTGAGCGTGAGTTCGCGCTGGCGCCTACCGCCACTGCCTCTCTGCTAGGAGAAGCGCGTTCCATCTGTGTTAGTCTAGCATGATCAGATTCAGTTATTAAAGATCATCTTGGCCGCATGGCCGCGCGCTCTCAGCGTCACACTACAAGGCAGGCCATCGCCGTCACGACACGACGAGAGCCTGCCTGTATCTCCTGGCTGTCTCCAGCGCCTATGAACCCTGTGTGGTGGCCTGCGGCTGTCCTGATTGACCCTGACCCTTGCGGCCCTGTTTGCGCCAGTCAGCCTGATCGGGATGCTTCAGGTCCCAGAGCGGGCGCGGGCTGCGCACGATCGGAATCTCGACGAAGTTTTCGGGCGGCGGCGGCGAGGTCGTTACCCACTCCAGCGTATAGGCGTCCCAGGGGTCGGCGCCGACTGTCGCAGGGCGGCGAATCGTCACGAACCAGTTGGCGACGAATACGATCACGCCTGCCGCCAGAATGTAGGCGCCGACTGATGACATGAAGTTGAGCTGGCTCCAGCCAAGACCTGGTGGGTAGGTGTAGATACGCCGTGGCATCCCGAGCAACCCCAGGATGTGCTGGGGGAAGAAGGTCAGGTTGGTGCCGATGAAGAACAGCCAGAAGTGTAGCTTGCCCAGCCGTTCATCCAGCAGCCGCCCAGACATCTTCGGGAACCAGAAATAGATGCCAGAGAACAGCGCGAACGTCGCTCCGGCCATCAGCACATAGTGGAAATGGGCCACGATGAAATAGCTGTCGGTCACCTGGTAGTCCACAGGCACGACAGCGACCGCCACGCCGCTCAGGCCACCCACGACGAATTGCCCGATGAATGCAGTGGCAAATAACATCGGAGTGGTAAATCTCAGCCGACCTTTCCACATGGTCGCCAGCCAGTTGAAGACCTTCACACCCGTTGGTATCGCGATGATCGCTGAGGTCGAGGCGAAAAACGCCTGCGCGACCAGCGGCAGGTCGACCGCGAACATGTGGTGCGCCCAGACGGTGAAGCCCAGGAAGCCAATCGCCACTCCCGACCAGGCGACGAAGGTGTAGCCGAAGAGCGGTTTACCTGAGAACACTGGAATGATCTCCGAGATCATCCCAAAGCCAGGCAGAATGACAATGTAGACCTCGGGATGGCCAAACGACCAGAAGAGGTGCTGCCACAGCAGCGGGTCGCCCTGGAACGCCACCTGAAACCAGTGCATGTCCATGTGGCGGTCGAGCTCCAGCAGCGACGCGCCAGCGGTCAGGCTCGGGAGCGCGAAGATCATCAAGAACGATGTGACGAGCATCATCCAGGCGAGCATGGGCATGCGGTTGATGGTCATGCCGGGCGCGCGCATCTTGACGATGGTGACGATGAAGTTGATGCTCGCCAGAATGGATGAGATGCTGAGGATGGACAGTCCCACAGCCCAAAAGTCCACATTCAGTCCAGGGGAAAAGCAGCCCTGCACGCCCTGCCCCGCTGCGGCTGCGGCTGCGGCCGTTTGCGCCTGCGTGAGGAGGTTGGCGCTCTGCGACAGACACGCCGCAGTCGCCTCTGTCAGTGGCGCATAGGCGAACCAGCCGACGTTGGGGGCCTCGCCGATCACCAGGCTGAGGGCGAACAGGCCGCCGCCGATGACCAGGAGCCAGTAGCCCAGCTGATTGATTCGCGGAAAGGCGACATCGCGCGCGCCAATCATCAACGGCACAAGATAATTCGCGAAGCCTGTCCACATGGGCATCAGGAACAGGAAGAGCATGACCGTGCCGTGCATTGTCATCGCTTCGTTATATAGCTCAGGCTTCACGAAGTGGTTATTCGGCGTCGAGAGTTGAGTGCGCATGACGAGCGCTTCGATGCCCGCGAGAATGAAGAAGATGAATGCGGTGTAGATATAGGCGACGCCGATCTTCTTGTGATCGGTGCTGGTGATCCAGGCAAGGATTGGGTACTTCATCCAGCGCGGTCGCCGCTGCAACACCATGTGTTCCGTCCACACGTTTTCCGTGGCCATTTCGCTACCTCTGCTAGCGCCACATTTGTGGCTTGTTCATCCTCGTCGAAACGCGCCTCTCGCATTTTGCGTGCGCAACAGACTTGCCTGAGCGCAAAAATGTCATGGCACGATGTGGTTTTGGGGTATACTAAGCGGCTACGCGCTCAGTCCTGCAGCGGGACACTATGGCCATGCGCAATCGCAGTCCATACGAAGTCGCGCGTCATCATCCATGAGGACGCGTCCCCGCCCCTATCCTTTCCGGTGGTCTGTCCGCATCTTGCTCGCCAACCTTACAACGTCTCTGCACCGTCCGTGCGTTTGGCGTTGAAGGTCTCTAAAGCGCGGCCACACCAGCTGTGATCATCTACAGATCGAGGCCAGCCACGCCGTGAGCGCCAAGCGTCAGGCTAAGCTCGCCTCCGTGATACATATCGTGCTCCAGGACGTGCCAGATGACCCACTGGCGGGTGCGCTGGTCACCGTGATAGGTCGTGAAGGTTGCGCTCAGGTCGGTGGGTGTCCAGTTAGACAGGCTCGTGGCGATCAGTCGCCAGGTCGTTTCGAGGCCAATTTCGAGTTCCGCGGCGTTGAGAGTTGGGGGGCTGTCATCATCGTCCCACGGATAGAACTGCTCGACCTCGGCGCTGCCTTCACCCAGCGTGTGGTGGAACCACCACGCGCGTGCGCTCACGATATGCCCCACGATCTCGGCGGCTGTCCGCTGGCCCGGCGTGACGCGCAATGCCAGGCGATCTGGTGTGAGAGGCGCGACTGCTCGCACGAGCAAGCGATTGAAGGCCTCCCAGCCGTCAT
Organism: Ktedonobacterales bacterium; assembly: GCA_035642255.1. Taxonomy (GTDB): domain Bacteria; phylum Chloroflexota; class Ktedonobacteria; order Ktedonobacterales; family JADMIN01; genus JAKAIY01. The sequence continues at coordinate 21,041 of DASQSS010000074.1, forward strand.
AGAAGGGCATGAGTGTCGGCGCGGACAGATCGTCTGCCATCGGTCGCTCCTTTGCGTGAGATCTCCAGATCGCGGCATTCTCAGCGAATGCACCGACAGTGTACGCGCTCGGCGCCCTTCGACGCGATCACACGACGCGATCAATACACGAGCACGGGCGCGCCAACGGGTGTCCAGGTATAGACCCACGCCATCGCTTTCAGCGGCAGATTGATACAGCCATGTGAGCCACCATTGAACGCGATGGGGTCGTAGTGTGGGAGCTGTGTGCCGGGACCAAACTGCGTGCGCCACCAGGCGTCATGGATGAAGTCATTGCCATTGGCGTAGAGGATGGCGTAATGGACGGGCGTTGGCTCGAACCAGAGCGGAGACGTGCGCGCTTCGGGTGAGACGAAGAGCACTGGCGCCGCTTTGCTCACGGCGAAGTGGATGCCAGGCGGTGAGGGAAGCTCTGGCCGCCCTGTCGTGATGTAGGACCAGTTGACCAGGCGCCCATTCTCATAGAAGCGGATGACTTGCTCGACCAGTGAGACGACGATGACTTTGCCTTGCGCGAGGCCAGTCTGCTGGAGCAAGCGCAGGTCGGCGGCGTGCGGCTGGTTGGCGGGTGAGTTGTCCTTCAGGTCGGCCTGGAGGGCGCGCAAACTCTCGCTCATGACGATGGCGTCCTCGTCGACGGCCTGAATGGCTTCTACACTCCTGGCCGCGCGCAGCTCCACAACGATGTGAGGATAGCCGACGGATGCGTTGGCATATTCATACGCGGCGGGATAGTGACCACCTGTGAAGGGATCGAGCAGCTGCTGACGTTGCGCTGCCGCGAGCAGCTTGCCCAGCGTCGCGACGTCGTGCCACGCCTGTGCGCGTAGCAGTGGCTGACTCATCGACAACACCTGAGTGGCGAACGACTGCGCCTGGTTGAGACGCGCCTGACTGAGACGCGCCTGACTGAGACGCGCGGACGGCGCGTCTGGCGAGATCAGCGCTGACGCCGTGACGTCGCGCTGCTTCTGAAGCATCGCCGCGTTGGCTGGGTCGCTCGCGGCGCGCAGCGCGTCTATGCCGTGCTGCGCCTGTTTGAGTGTCGCCGCGGGGTTGCTGATCAGCGACCCGACGAGGTCGGCGTTGATCTGCTCCATCTGGCCCTGCATCACGAATATGATCGCACGATACTGCTGAGGCGCCACGCCAGCCTGGAAGGCGAGGGCATCCTGGGCCGCGGCGGCCTCGCCCCATGACGAGGGCATGCCTGCCACGCGCAGTGTCTGGAGTTCTGTGCGGAGACGCTGAAATACGCTATACGCTGGCCCCATCGCGCGCAATGCGGCGAGTTGGCTCGCAAGCCGCGCAGCGACGCTGGCGTATTCGCGCGTCGTATGTGAGCTATCGAGCAGTTGTTGCGCCTGCTCCAAACGCGCCTGATAGTCGAAGACATAGGGAAAATGCTGCGAGCGAGCGGCCGTCAGCGCCGTCTTCAGGAGTTCGACCTCGCCAGCGGCTCCATCGCGCAGCGTCACGCTAGCGGTCTGCTCCACCCGGCGCGTGCCCGCCGTGAGCAGCGCATAGTCACTTGCCGCCACCTGATCGTTCTCTCCCAGGTTCCTGTCGGCGTTGCGCACCGCCTGTTCCTGCGCGATGATGTTCGCGAGCAGTGTGCGTGGCACGCCAAGGTCCATTTGCGCATGTCGCAGTTCTCGATCGAGGCGCTGGCGATTGAGGAGCGCCGTGTGCGGCGCAGGCGTAGAGCCGGAGAGAGTCAACGCCCCAGCCCAGAATGTGAGCAGGATGACGAGTAGCCCCGCATATCTCGCATACCTGCCCAGATACAGCGCGCGCACCTTTCCTCTCCCTCCTTGCGACTGCCGCTGGGCGCTTCGAGTTGATTGCATGTTCGATTCCTTACGCATGAACACCTGAACGCATGAACACCTGACTGGGCAACCTGCTCGCCTGGTACGGTGAACAGTGGTCGAAGGGCGCGACGCTCCTGCGTAGCCTCCCCCACACTACATACACACAAGGGTTCAGCGCGGATGACCGCGAGCATGTCATCCTGGGGCGGCGATGACAGCCCCACACATGCGTATGGGCCGCGCAACTTCGGATATCGGCGCAACAGCGATCAACAAACGGAGCACATCGCGCCGAGCCACAGTAGTTCGATCCTCACGGTCAAGTCACCGATCTCAGACGTCACACCGACATGCTGCGCGCCTCGACCTTGGCCTATTTCATCTATGATGATGGGGACAGTCGCTTTGCTTGATACAGCCTTGCGCACTCTCGTCTGCGCCCTGCATTCGGTGATTCGATACGATTCATCCGATCCTCTATCGCGATGTGTATGTGAGAAGGAGAGTAGATCACTCACGGTCGCGTTGCTACGTCCGGGAACGGCGCCTCCAGGACGTGCGGCACCGCTCTCCTCCCCGAGGAGTCGTGAATCGGTGGTCTTATCTCAGTCAAGCGCCTTCCCTCGACGGGCGATTTACGCTCGGATGGAAACGAGGGAGGCCGGTTTCAATGTCGAAACATAGCTAAGGAGTCTGCTACATGGAGAAGCCGACGCTTCCTCCCAATGACCACGATGCATCCTCGTCCACCGCAGTCCCTAACGGAAACCGTTCGATGTCGCGTCGCTCGCTCGTTCGCGCGTCGATTGTGACTGGCGCGATTGTCGCCCCGGTGGGCGCGTTCGTTGCGCTGAACGGGCAGCGCATGTCAGCGGCGCCTCGGTTGACATCCTCTACCGCATTTGCCGATGCCGCGCAAAAGACACATGTTGAAGCAGGAAGGCAGTCGCTCGGAAGCCTGAGTGGGGCTGGCGCCCAGTTCGTCGAGATCCAGAACGATGAGAACGGCCACGTCACATTCCTGCAACAGGCGCTCGGCTCAAACGCGCGCCCAAAGCCAACGTTCAAGGGGCTTGACGCGCCCGACATTCAGACTTTCGCCAAGGACTCGATGACGTTCGAGAATCTTGGCGTCGGCGCCTACCTCATGGCGGCTCCGGCCATCTCCAGCAAAGATTACCTCAAGGCTGCGGGCTCTATCCTGACGATCGAGGCGCGGCACGCGGGCTTCATCGATGCCCTGCTTGGCGATCCTCTCAGCGCCAATGGCGCGTTCGACAAGCCGATCTCGCAGTCGGACATCGTCACAGCGGTTACACCGTTTGTCGCCAGCCTGAACGGTGGCCCAGACCCGTCCAAAACCCTCTCCAGCGATACGGATATCCTGAACTTCGCCCTGCTGCTGGAGTTCCTGGAAGCCGAGTTCTACAACACGAATGTGCCGAAGTTCTACGGCACCGCAGGACAAGGCTAGCCTTCCCATACCCGGCGCCCACACGTCCACGCTGATGCTCGTCAGCGTGGACGTGTTTCTCATGTCACACACTGCCCGCCTGATGTAAAATAGAGCGGCTTGGCGCCAGTGTCGCCCGCGCGTCGCGCGTCGCGGCTGGCGTATGATACGCGGGATGATGGCAGATGCCGGTGAGATGGGACAACAGGGCACATGAAGAATACAGCCACTCCGCAGACAGCGGTTGAGATGGAACAGGTGCTGCTCGCGGCGGGCGCCGCGCTAGTGGTGGGCGCGCTGTATTTTCAGCTACCGAACAACGTCGTTTTTGGGCCACACTGGCTGCTGCTGGCGGTTGAGGCGATTCTGGTCGCGCCGCCCATCCTCGCGCGTCTGGCAGGCCGCAAGATTCCCCACCGAATCTCGCGCGCCTTCTCGTACGCATTGCTGGCGGCGCTCACGCTTGCGCTCGCAAGCTCTATCTGGCTGCTCGTGCGCAATCTCGGTAGCCTCAGGGCTTATCAGATACTCCCCTCGGGTGTGTTGCTCTGGGCCAGTAACGTGCTGGTCTTCGCCTCGTGGTATTGGGAGACGGACGGCGATGGTCCGCTGATTCGCCATCGCAACAAACATGAAGCGGTCGACTTTCAGTTCCCGCAGCAGCAGGGCGGCAATCACACGGGCTGGCGGCCGGGTTTTGTGGACTACCTGTTCCTTGCCTTCTGCACCGCCACGGCGCTGAGTCCCGCTGATACGATGCCGCTGACTCGCCGCGCCAAGCTTCTGATGATGGTTGAGGCCATGCTCTCGATGTTAGTGCTGCTGCTCATCGTCGCTCGCTTCACGAATGTCGTCTGAGCGTGGCTGAGCGCAGCCTAAACCTGGTCTGCGTCTCGCCTGTGACTGGCCTGAGACTGACCTGAGCGGCGCTTCCCAGGCGAATGGCGTCTTGACGCGTTCCACCACGGCGCGCTATCTGTGAGTAAGGAAGCTTCACAATCGGAAGCATTGTGGCGTGGGCCTCAGAGGAGGCTCGTCCAGGGATGAAACAAGGGGACAGTACGACATGTCAGTTTCTCGCGAACGTTTTGAGCAAGGCATGACGGTCGAGCAGTACAAGGCGCAAATGAAGCAGAACCGTGACACGTTCGAGGCGAATGAGACCAGCGCAACGGTGCGGCCAGAGGATGTGGCGTTCTTCAACGGCCTTGCCCAGCCGGTTAACGCGCTCGTCATCACCGAGGACTGGTGCGGCGATGCGCTGGCCAATGTGCCGGTGCTGGCGAAGCTCGCTGAGCGGACGGGCAAGCTGAACGTGCGCGTCTTCCTGCGCGACCAGAACCTCGACCTGGCTGACCAGTATCTCAAGGAGGGCAAGTACCGCTCCGTGCCCGTTTTCGTCTTCTTTGATCAGGAGATGCGCGAGCTGGGCCATTTCATTGAGCGGCCAGACGCGGCGACGGCGGAGATGCAGGCGGACAGCATGAAGCTGGCCGAGGCGCACCCGGAGTTGAGCGACATCGGCGGCTCATTCGACAACATGAGCGACGCTTCGAAGCAGCTGCGCATGCAGTCACTCCGCGAACTGCGCAAGCAGCGTGGCGCCGCCTGGACGGAGATGCTGCTCGACGATATCAAGCGGCTGCTCAGCAAGCAGGAGACGATGGCATAGCGCCATGCGGCGTCTGCGAGGGGCCTCGCTCATATCGATTCGCCAGCGACACATGAACACATGTATGCGCGCGTGGCGGACCATATGGGCGAGGCCTTTCGCCTGTCCGGAGTCGTATACTGCCGCTGTGTTGGGCGCGTTCATATCAAGCGGGGCGAGAGGGAAAGGCAGGCCAACGTCATGGCTCAGACAGGGCGTGAAGTAGTGATCGTCGCGGCGACTCGCACACCGATTGGCAGACGTAACGGCGCGCTGCGCGATGAGCATCCCGTGATGCTGGCGGCGCATGCGCTGCGCGAGGTGACGCGGCGCGCGGGCGTCGAGCCGGGGATGATCGAAGATGTTGTCTGGGGCTGTGTCAGCCAGGTCGGTGAGCAGGGCTTCAACATCGCGCGCAATGCAGTTCTAGCGGCTGGCTTCCCGGTGGAGGTTCCGGCGACAACCGTGGATCGGCAGTGTGGCTCCGGCCAGCAAGCGATTCACTTCGCGGCGAATCTGATCCAGTCAGGCGTCTGTGACATGACGATCGCGGGCGGCGTCGAGAATATGTCGCGACTGCCAATTGGCTCATCTATCTCGGTGGGCGGCGAGCCATTCCCGCCGGCGCTGATGGAGGTCTATCCCATTACGCATCAGGGGCTGGCGGCTGAGATGATCGCCGAGCAATGGGGCATCACACGCCAAGAGATGGACGCCCTGAGCCTGCGCAGCCATCAGCGCGCCGCTGCCGCGCAGGACGCCGGAGCTTTCGATCGTGAGATCGTTCCTGTCGCCCTGAGCAACGGCGAGACGCTGTCGCGTGACGAAGGTGTGCGCCGCGATACCACGCTGGAGCGCCTGGCCGCCCTCCAGCCCGCATTCAAGCCCGACGGCAAGGTAACGGCTGGCGGCAGCAGCCAGATCAGCGATGGCGCGGCGGCGCTGCTGCTGACGACACCGGAGCGCGCCGCAGAGCTAGGGCTGCGTCCGCGCGCGCGTATCGTCGCCCAGCGGGTGGTCGGCGTGGACCCCGTGACGATGCTGACTGGACCCATCCCCGCGACGCGCCAGATTCTGGAACGTTCCGGCCTGACGATGGACGACATTGACCTTTTCGAGATCAACGAGGCCTTCGCGCCCGTCGTGCTGGCCTGGCAGAAGGAGCTGCATCCCGACATGGAGCGCGTCAATGTCAACGGCGGCGCCATCGCGCTGGGGCATCCGCTGGGCGCGTCGGGCGCGCGCCTGATGGTGACGCTGCTGCATGAGCTAGAGCGACGCAACGCGCGCTACGGGCTGCAAGCGATGTGCTGCGGCGGTGGCCTCGGCACAGCGACGATCATCGAGCGATTGTGACTGTAGTGGGACGCCTCGGACGCCTCGCCGATCGAGTAACGGTGATACAATTCGGGCGGATGCCTGAACGCCTGCGTGCCAGGCTGTACGGGGCGTCTCCGGCGAGTGGGTCGCGGCGATGGGGCCGCGCCGCTGGAGTTGTTTTCCAGAAGCAATCGCTTACAGGAGGATATCCTTCATGGCAACGCGAGTCGCGATCAACGGTTTCGGGCGCATCGGGCGCCAGAGCCTGAAAGCCATGCTCGAGCGCTACCCGAACGACATCGAGGTCGTCGCCATCAACGACGTCGCCGACATCGAGGCGAACGCTCATCTCTTCCGCTATGACTCCACGTATGGCCGCTTCAATGGGACCGTCGAGGTTGGCGACAAAGAGCTGATCATCGACGGCAAGCACATCCGCGTCTTCTCGGACCGCGACCCCGGTCAGATTCCGTGGGGCGAGGTCGGCGCGCAGATCGTGATCGAGAGCACAGGCTTCTTCACGGACGCCAGCAAGGCGGCGGCCCATCGGCGCGACTCGGTCAAGAAGGTGATCATCTCGGCTCCAGCGAAAGGTGAGGACATCACGCTGGTGCTTGGCGTGAACGAGGACAAGTACGACCCCGCCAAGCACAATGTCATCTCGAACGCCTCGTGCACGACGAACTGTCTCGCCCCCGCCGCCAAGGTCGTCAACGACGCTTTTGGCATCGAGAAGGGCATGATGACAACTGTGCACTCCTTCACCAACGACCAGCGCACGCTCGATGTCGTGCATCCCGATCTGCGCCGCGCCCGCACCGCCAGCGCCAACATCATCCCGACGAGCACTGGCGCCGCGCGCGCCCTTGCGCTGGTCATCCCGGAGCTGAAAGGTAAGTTCGACGGCTTCTCCCTTCGCGTGCCAACTGTGACCGTCTCCGTGGTGGACTTCGTTGCCATCCTGAACAAGGGCACGTCAGTGGAAGCGGTCAACAATCTGTTCAAGGAGCAGGCCGCTGGCAAGCTGAAGGGCATCCTCGACTACACCGAGGAGCCACTGGTCTCGAGCGACTTCCGAGGCGACTCGCACTCCTCGATCATCGATGGCCTGTCGACCATGATGCTTGGCGACAACTTCCTCAAGGTCATCGCGTGGTATGACAACGAGTGGGGCTATTCGTCGCGCGTCGCCGACCTGACCAACTTCATCGCCGAGCGACTATAGGGAGACCGCTCACGATGGACAAAGCGACCGTACGCGACATCACTGTGCGCGGCAAGCGGGCGCTGGAACGGGTGGACTTCAACGTTCCCCAGGACGACAGCGGAGCGATTACGGATGATACGCGCATTCGCGCTTCGCTGCCGACTATCCAGTATCTGCTCGACCAGGGCGCCAGCGTCGTGCTGATGAGCCATCTGGGGCGACCCAAGGGCAAGGTCAACCCGAAGTACAGTCTGCGTCCAGTGGCGGAGCGCCTGAGCGAGCTGCTTGGACGTCCCGTCGCGCTCGCGCCCGATTGCGTCGGCTCGGAGGTTGAGGCGATGGCGCAGGCGCTCAAGCCGGGCGAGGCGCTGCTGCTGGAGAATCTGCGCTTCCACCCAGAGGAGGAGGCGAACGATCCCGCGTTCGCGCGGCAGCTTTCCAGGCTGGGCGAGATCTACGTCAACGACGCCTTCGGCACGGCGCATCGCGCGCATGCCAGCACGGAGGGCGTGGCTCACGACCTGCCAGCGGTGGCGGGCTTCCTGATGGAGAAGGAGCTGACGTTCCTTGGCTCCGCGCTGGAGAACCCCAAGCGCCCACTCGTCGCCATCTCTGGTGGCGCGAAAGTCTCGGACAAGATCGCCGCGCTCGACCGGCTGATCGATCTCGCCGACGCGATTCTGATCGGCGGCGGCATGGCGAACACGTTCTTCAAGGCGCAGGGGCTGGATGTTGGCGACTCGCTGGTGGAGGACGACAAGCTTGACGAGGCGCGGCGGCTGATGGAGAAGGCCCAGCGTGCGGGCAAGCGCTTCATCCTGCCGGTGGATGTGGCGGTTGGCGACAAGTTCGCCGCTGACGCCGAGCGCACGCTGACCACGCCCGATGCCGTCCACAACGGCTGGCGTATTCTCGATGTCGGGCCGCAGACGCTGGTAGCCTTCGGTGAGGCGCTTAGCGACGCCGCGACTATCGTTTGGAACGGCACACTCGGCGTAGCGGAATTCCCCGCCTTCGCACAGGGGACGAAAGCGCTGGTGGGTCTGCTAGTCGAACGAACCGAGGCAGGCGCCATTACGATCGTCGGTGGTGGCGACTCGGCGGCTGCGGTCGAGGCGGCTGGCGCGGCTGACAAGCTCAGCCATGTCTCGACAGGCGGCGGCGCCTCACTGGAGTTCCTGGAGGGGCGCACATTGCCAGGTGTGGCGGCGCTGCTCGATCGCTCACAGATTCCGGCTGACCTGCGCGTGAATGATGGTGGGGAGGCGCAGAGATGAGTGGCGCATCGAACGTGCGGCGACCGATCGTCGCGGGCAACTGGAAGATGAACTACGGGCCGAGCGAGGCGCATGATTTTCTGACGGACATTCTGCCTGACCTGGAGGCGGTGACCGGGGTGGATCGCGTCATCTGCCCTCCCGCCATCTCCATCTCGGCGGCGCACGCGCTCACGTCGGCCAGCGGCGTCGCGCTTGGCGCGCAGAACATGTACGATGCCGAGAAAGGCGCGTTTACGGGCGAGATTTCGCCGCTGATGCTGCGTGGCCTCTGCGACTATGTCATTGTGGGCCACTCAGAGCGCAGGGCGCTGTTTGGCGAGACGGACGAGTTCGTCAATCGCAAGGCGCTTTCGGCCTTCGCGCATGGTCTGAAGCCGATCGTTTGCGTGGGCGAGCGGCTGGAGGATCGTGACGCGAATCTCACTGAGCGGGTCATCTCGGCGCAGGTGCGCGGTAGCCTGGCGAACCTGCCGACTGAGCGCCTGGGCGAACTGGTGGTGGCGTATGAGCCGGTCTGGGCGATTGGCACAGGACGCGCCGCCACCGCAGAGGATGCTCGCGATGTGATCGCCATCATCCGCGCGCTGCTCGGTGAGCTATACGGGTCGGAGATGACGACTGGCGTGCGTGTGCAATATGGCGGGAGCGTGACAGCGGCGAATGCGGCTGAGCTGGCCGCGGTTCCCGAGATTGATGGGGCGCTGGTCGGCGGAGCAAGCTTGACGGCTGACTTCGTGGCAATCGCCCGCGCATTCGCCAATGCGAAGGGCGTCCAGTAGGCACACTGATACAACCTGATATACAACCTGATACCTTCGCTCTCCACGCTCCTCTCCTGGCGAGAGGAGCGTGTTGTTCCACATGTGGTAGTCCGTGGCGCTGAGGTCGTAGATATCGCCTCGCGTGTCGTCCGCCTGACCATCTCAGTCACAGGCGACTGGCCGCAACGCCCTTGCGCTTCACGATGTCAGATGCCATGCTCCTGTGTGGACATGTGTTTACGATACAGAGAGCATTCCTGTGCTCTGTCGCGTCACGGGTGGGTCACCCGCCGCAGGGCGCCGCATGCCGCATGGCGCACAGTGCGCGGAAGGAAGCGCGGCTGATGTAGTCAGATAGTCGTAGGAAATTGGCCGCGCCATCGGGAGGAGACGCGCTATGGATGGTGAACAGTCAGCTGGAGGAACGATCGGCGAGACGAAGCCACAGCTTGGCTTCCTTGGAATGGGCGCAATGGGCAGCCGTCTGGCGCTGCGGCTGCTGCAGGCGGGTTATCCGGTCGTGGTGTATGATCGCACGCGCGAGAAGACGCGGCCGCTCGCGCAGCAGGGCGCACAGGTCGCCGACTCTGCCCGAGATGTGGCCGCGCAGAGCGACATCGTGTTCTCGTGTGTGGCCAACGATGCCGCAGTCGCAAGTGTGCTGCAAGGGCCCGAGGGCGCTTTCGCTGGGGCGCGACCCGGCGCGATCTTCATCGAGATGAGCACGATTCTCCCTGAAACGTCGCGCGCGGTCGCAGCGGATGCGCTTGCGCGTGGGATGCAGCTGCTCGATGCGGCCATCTCTGGAAGCACTCCCCAGGTGGAGTCTGGAACGATCACATTGCTGGTCGGTGGCGACTATGCGACGTACGAGCGCTGCGCGCCTATTCTCACGAGCTTGACGGAGCGCTGCTTTCACATGGGTCCAAGCGGAATGGGGACGACGATGAAGCTCGTCGTAAACACATTGCTTGGTGTCGGAATTCAGTCACTAGCCGAGGCGTTGGCGTTAGGTGAGAAGGCGGGCCTGGAGAAAGGGCGCCTCCTCGATGTGCTTGCCCAGACGGCCGTGATCTCACCTCGGCAAAAGCTGGCTCTGGAAAATGTTCGGAGTGAGCAATATCCTGTCACATTCCCGCTTCAGTTGATGAGCAAAGACTTTGGACTGATCATGCGTGAGGCGAACACGCTGCATGTTCCTATGCCCGTGACAGGCGCCGCCGAGCAGCTCTCTGGGGTGGAGCTAGGCAGCGGGGATGAAGGCGATATCACGGCGTCTATCCGCTGGATGGAGGATCTGGCGGGAGTCAGCCGGGCAGATAACATCGCGGGCGCGGACGACAGGCAGGCATAGTTCGGCGCTGGTGACAGGTGAAGACCTGCGGCGCGTGTAACACGCGTGCGTCGCAGATACGATCCCCACGCCCGAAACGAGTCGTTGACGAAAGAGATGTGGTCCGGTTCAGCGCCTCGTCGTCATCTCCGCGCTAGCTGGCGGCGGGAATCTCATGGTCGAGGTCCTTGAGGAACATCAGGGTCTCGATCTCTTCGGGGTGCAGCGCCTCAAGGCCCTGCGGCAGTGGGCTGGCTGCGAGCCGCGCAATCGCGGAGAGCAGCACGCCCTCCAGATACGCCTCGATGACGCGAGGGTTGACGTAGGACTTGCGGCAGATCGCGGGAGTATTGCCCAGGCGCCGCGCCGCCGCGACGATCGCCTGGTGGACGTTGCGCTGCGCCTCCGTCTGGGACTCGAAGCCGCCAAGGTCGCGCAAGTTGCGCAAAGCCAGAGTTGTGCCGCCCCATGTGCGAAAGTCTTTCGCGGTGAAGTCGGCGCCGGTGATCTCGCGCAGATATTCGTTCACGTCGTCCGACTGGATGACGTGGCGCTGGCCATGCTCATCGAGATACTGAAATAGCTCGTTGCCTGGAAGGTCGAGGTAGCGCCGCACGATGCTGGCGAGCGTGCGGTTGCGCACCTCGATGCGATGCTCCTTGCCGCTCTTGCCGCGAAACTCGAAGCGCACGCTTGCCCCCGCGACATCCACATGATCCTGCCGCAGCGTTGTCAGCCCAAACGACTCGTTCTCGCGCGCATACTCCTCGTTGCCGACGCGGGCCAGCGTGTCGTCGAGCAGCGCCACCACCGTCGCCAGCGCCTTCTCGCGCGGCAGCCCCCGTAGCGCGAGATCGTGCGCGACACGCTCGCGAATCGTCGGCAACGCCTCACCGAAGGCGATCATGCGCTCATATTTGACCTCGTCGCGTGTCTCGGCCCAGCGCTTGTGATAGCGGTACTGCTTGCGTCCCTTCGCGTCGCGCCCCGTCGCCTGGATATGGCCGCGCGGATTTGGGCAGATCCAGACGTCCGTCCAGGCGGGCGGGATGCCGATATGCTTGATGCGGTCGAGCTCATGGGCGTCGCGGATGGTCTGGCCGTCGGGTGCGATGTACCGAAAGCCCTTGCCAGAGCGCTTGCGACGGATGCCAGGCATGCGGTCCGATACGTAGCGCAGGCCAGCTTCACGCGCCGATTCGCGCGGATCGGGAGTCACCGCATGCTGAACCGCATCGAGATCGATCAAGTCACTCTGTGGCTCTGGCATGAGTGTACTCCTGAGACTGTGTGGGGCGCCCGTGGACGTGTGGTGTTGTAGCGGTCACGTTCGTGTGAAACGCAACGATGGCGCCAGAGCATCGGGCATGCCCTTTTTGCGCGTGGAGTGTGGCGGGAGGTCGCGTTCCTCCGTTTGAGAGGATAGCCACGCAGCGAGTGGAACGGGCCGCAATGTTTCGAGCGCCCGGCGTAATCCTGGGGAGGCAAGCGCGATGCGCGTACTATGGTTCAATTGGCGCACCACAGTTCAGACTGATGATAGTCCGCGGGCAGTTGGCTCATCACATGGGCGAGCTGACGAGGAGGTTTGGCTGGCATTGCGTCTGATTCCCCTCTATCGGGTGCTGCTGCAAATTGACGACCCACACCGGCCTGCCCGGCTGTGGTGGCCGCTCGCCTGGCGCACGACGTTGACCGCGATGGTGGGCGCGGAGCGCGCCGAGCGTATTCTGCGCGAGGCCCGCGCGACAGGTGTCGCCGTCATCACCGTCTGCCCGCGTGAGCTGGCCGAGCACTATTGTGACGAACTCCTGCGCCATGCGCTCCCTTGCGCTATCACGCCAGCCTGAGCTGGCGCGGCGAACACCAGACAAACGATGCCCCGCTTCCACGGCTGGAAGCGGGGCATTCGCGCATACACATATGCGAGCGTATAGACGGTTGGCGCCGACGCTATGCGAGCGCTGGCTCGGCCTCGCGTTTGCCCTCTGGCTGCGCGACGTGCCGCACGCCGGGGATGCGCTGCGCAAGCCCCGTAATGAGCAACGGAGCCGCCAGCGAGGCGTCGGTCGCGACACTGACGCCTTGTCCCAGCCCATTCGCGCCAATGGTGACGCTGCCGCTGATCGTTGGCCGCTGCGCGCCGACGATTTCGGCGGAATCACGCGCCTGGAGCAGCAAGCTATCCTCCAGGCCAGCGCCAACACGGATGACGCCAAGATGTGGTCGCTCGCCGAGTGTGGCCGCCAGCGCGATGAGGTCAACGCTGGAATCGATTGTCATGGCGTTCCCGTGCGCGCGCGCCGCGGCGAGGACGGCGCCGATGGCGCTCGCGCCCAGATCGGGCGTGACAATGGTGACGCCGAAGGTCGCCGCCGCCTGCAGCAGTCCCTTGCGTGGCGCCTGGGATGGCAATGCCTCACCCAGCGCCTTCCACAGCGCCGCGCTCGATGTGATCGTTTTCGCATTGGCGCCGCTGAGCGCGTCGCTCACGAAGGCGAGCGCCCGCGCGCGGCCTGAGTCGCTGGCGATCACACCCGAGTCGTCCGCATAGTGAGCCTCTCCCAATGCCTCATAGATGTCGGCGAAGAGGTCGTCGGCGCTGGCGATGATGACGTCCATATAGCGATGCTCAACAGCGTATACCAGCGTCTCCCGCAGGCCAGCGGCGATGACTGGCTCGGCCAGCGTCATGGCGATGGTCGTGTCCTTCGCACGCGCCAGGCGCTCCCACTCACTGAGCGCGCGGCCCAGCGCACGGCCCTGGCCCGCGCCCGCCGTGAGTTTGTCGAGCAAACCGCTGATCGAGGCGGTTGGGTTGACGAGGGGAGGCTCGGTCGCCGACAGGCTGCGTCCATCCGGTAGCGCTACTGTCTCGCCAGCGTGACCCAGCGGGGCCACGGTCGCGCCGCCGCGCACACAGGTGTCGCAGGTGTCATCCGCCTCGCCAGTGAGTGTGGTCCCGTATGTGCCGACGTCAGGCGTGACGCCGTACTGTGGCCAGATCATGCGGCCTTCGCCCTGTGGCGCCGCTGGCGCTTCCCCAGCGCGACGCGCCAACGCGGCCTCACGACCATCCGCTAGCGCCGCCGGCTCGTCCGCCAGGGCGGGCTCTTTGCTGACGACGCCAGCGGCCAGGCGCGCCTCGGCGGCGGCGATCAACTCATCAGTCGCGCCGTTCGCGCCGTGATGTGGGCCCTTGAAGGAGAGTCCGCGCTGCACCAGCATGCGGTCCATCTCTTCGACGTCGAAAGCTTCTTTGATGTAGGCGATGGCCTTCTCATGGTCAAAGTTCTTGCACGAGAAGATGTCCATCGTGAAGTAGTCGAGCTCGGGGAAGGTGTGGATGGCGATATGGCTCTCGGCGATGACGACGAGGCCAGATACACCAGAGTACGCGGGATCGGGGGCTTGATACTCGAACATGTATGGGCCGCCGATTTTGGTCATGCCGATGGCGGCGGGGTAATCGTTGAGAACCTGCTCGACGAGGATGCGGTCTGCAAGCTTCTTGGTGTTGCAACGCGAACCATCAATGATCAGGTGGGGTCCGAACACTGGCGACTCCTTGAAGTGCGGCGAAGGCCGCTAGCTCTCGCCTGTATGGAAACAGGCGATGTACCAACTGAGGTAGTTGTAGTAGGCATGCGATGCGCAGCCGGTACTCATAACAGTCCCTTCGTGTCGCCGAACTCCCTACCCAAACGGCTCTCCACGTCATTGTGGCAACCGCGAACACGCGCGCAATGGCGCTCATTCGAGGAGGCGGTTCAGCGTATCGGAACGATACACACATACGGGTGGGGGGTATGCCACTCGCAGCCCAAGAAATATACGTTGCGGTGGGCGAAAAGTCAAGCGGAGACCAAGCGAGGGCTTCATCACGATATGAGTCTGCAACGCCCCTGCTGGATTTCAATCACCTACTGGCGTGTCGCGCTCGGTCTGTCGCGCCGCTGGCTCTTCGAGAGTGCGCAGGAATGTGGCCAGGTCATCGGGCAGCGGCGCGTCAAAGATCAGCCATTCCTGTGTGATGGGGTGGCGGAATTCCAGATGCGCGGCATGCAGGAACTGGCGCGGCGGCATGGGGTTCTGTGGGCGGCCATAGGTAAGGTCGCCGACGACTGGATGATGCACTGCGGCCAGATGCACGCGAATCTGGTGTGTGCGGCCCGTCTCAAGCTGCGCCTCTAGCAGGCTGCGGCCACCTCGGAGATAGCGCACCGTGTGGAAGCGCGTGCGCGCGTCCCGGCCACCATGCTCGACGGTGACGAGCGCCATGCGCAGGCGGTTGCGAGGGTCGCGGCCAATCGGAGCGTCAATCACGCCGCTGGGCGGCTCGACGTGCCCCTCGACCATGACCGTATAGCGCTTGACCATCGCCCGTTCGCGCATCTGCTCGGCCAGCGCTGTGTGCGTCCGCGCATCCTTCGCGATGACGAGCAGCCCGGAGGTATCTTTGTCGAGACGATGCACGATGCCGGGACGCTGCGGATTGTCGCTCTCCTCCTGGTCGCCTAGCTCTGGCGTATGCGCCAGGAGCGCGTTGACCAGCGTGCCGGTGGCGTGTCCCGGCGCGGGATGGGTGACTAGTCCAGCGGGCTTATCAATGATGAGCAGATGCGCGTCCTCGTAGATGACGCGCAGGGGAATCGCCTCGGCTTGCGGCGCGGCTAACGCCTCACGCGCGGCATCGTGACCGAGTGTCGGCGCGAGCGCGAGACGATCCTCGGCCTCCAGCGTGAGGCTGGGCTTGGCGAGTTTGCCATTCACCGTCACCTCGCCCGCTTTGATGGCTGTCTGAGCGCGTGTGCGCGACAAGTCTGGACGAAGCTCCGCGAGCGCGCGGTCGAGTCGCTGCCCGACAAGCGCGTCTGTGACGGCGACAGTCTCCCAGGAGGCGCGGTCTACGTGCTCTGATGACTGAAATTGCTCGGACGGCGCTGCCGCCTGCGACCCTCGGCTCCTGTGGCCCATACTGCTATGTGGCTCTTTTCTGTGGCTCTTTTCTGTGGCGCTGTCTCGCGCCGGGCTTCTTCGGAACGCCGAAGGCGCCAGCATTATCGCGTTATCGCGTTATCGGCGCTCACTGACCTCTTGCGCGCCTTTGGACTCGACTGGCTGGCTGATCGATTCAGACACGCCACCCATGCGGTAGATGCACAGGGCGATCAGGATGACGCCTACTGTAATGGCGCTATCGGCGACGTTGAAGACCGCGAAGTTGAACGCGCCAAGCTGGAAGTGAATGAAGTCAACGACAAAGGAGCGAGTGAAGCGGTCGAGCAGGTTGCCAACCGCGCCGCCGAGGACGAGCGCGAAGCCCAGCCGGAGCCATAGCGGGGCGGTGTTGCGATAGTGCCAGTAGAGGAAGCAGATCAGGCCGAACGCCAACGCGATCAGCAGGAATTTCACATTCTGACCCGCGAAGAGGCTGAAGGCGACCCCCGTGTTCTGCACGTAGTAGAGTGTCAGCACGTTCCCGATGATGGGTATCGGCGGACGCATACCCTCAGCCCCGAAGTACTGAACTATCCAAAGCTTGGTCAACTGGTCGGCGGCGAGCGTCACCAGTCCAAGCAGCAGCGCGATCACATCGTGGTTTCGGGACGCCGACATGCTACCTCACATCATCCCACTTGCGTGGCCTCTGACGAGACGCGACTGGCGTCCCGCGAGCGTCATCCAGGAGAGCCGGGTGCGACGAGCGCATCAGGCCTCGCCGCGCTCGACTTTCTCCTGATCTTCGAGACAGAGCGTCACATACGGCAACGCTTCGAGGCGGCGCGCGTTAATCTCTTTGCCGCACCGCTCGCAGATACCATACTTGCCCATGTCAAGGCGCTCGAGCGCTTCTCTGATCTGACGCTGCAGGGCGCGGTCGTTGTCAACCATCGCCTGGTTGCGCTCATACTCCGTCAGCGCCGTGCCTTCGTCGCTCTGTTCGCTCGTGACGCCGGTGCCGTCAATTCCTTCGCTGGGCGCGATGGCCTGTTCGCCGGACGTGCGCGCATAGATATCACGCTCGACCTGCTCCAGATCGGCTGTGAGCCGTTGCCGCACTCTCGCCTCGTCATAGTTCGCCATATTCGTCCCTCCCGCATCGAAGCGAGCGCCCAGACTATAGCCCACTCGCGTCACGCATCGTACCACATCGGGCTATGCGCTCAGTAGGACTTTCTGGCCGTGTACTCATAATTCGCGCAAATCGGGCTCCTACGCCCGTAACGCCGCAGCGCTTCGCGCAACTCTCCTTATGACACTGCGCCGATGAGAATGCGGTTCGCGGTTATGACTGACTACTTGATCCGATGGAGGGAACACAGACCCATGCTTGCGAAGATTGCAGCCCTGACCCAGAGTAAAGTGGCGATTGCCGCGCTCGGCGTTGTGCTGGTTGGCGGCGGTGGCGGCGCTGTCGCTGTGGCGGCGACGACGGGCCATCTCTCGACACTCGGTGTCAACCTGAATTCCGCGAACGGAGCCTCGAGCGCCTCTGATTCCCACGCCCATACCGTGGGTGTGGAGGGCTTGCTCGTCTCATGCAGCGCGACGACGCCCCCAGCTTCGATCGTGGTGAAAGACAGCAAGGGCGTGCAGTGGACCTTCGCGGTCAGCGCGACGACCAAGCTCAACGGCGACACGGAGACGTCCAGCGAGGGCGCATCGAGCGAATCTGGCGCATCGAGCACCCACACGGGCGGCAGCAGCACCGACGCCGCGGGCGCTTCGAGCGCGAAGGGCGACAACAGCGCGCATACGGGCGGCAGCAGCACATCAGGCGCAGGCGCGTCGAGCGCGAAGGGCGACAACAGCGCGAGCGCCGAGACAGGCGGCAGCTCCCAGGCGGGCGACAATAGCGCGCATGCGGCTCCGACCCTGGCGACCATCTGCGCCGCCGCTGGCAGCCACGACGTGCAGGTGCAGGCGACACACAGCAGCTCCGGCT